>WQXG01000073.1 GCA_009784975.1 Treponema sp. | reverse complement strand
CCAAGTTCTGTGATTATTCCCAGAGTATTTCCTCTCCTGCTCCAGGAAAAATGAGCGCCGGATAACATTGTTGCTTTGTTAATATTGTCATAAATAGTTATATCATCCCTGTAAGTATCAGTGTTGTTGGTAAAACCTATGCCAAAAATACCATTAAGGCTAAGGTGATTATCAATAGAAAAAAGATTGATGGTTACTGCTAGTAAAAGTAAGGAAAAAATCAGCGTTTTTTTTAATAATCCGCTTATGCAGACAGCGTGGTTTTTAAATCCGTATTTCATTTGAATGCCCCTTGTTGGTTTTTGCCGTAAAAATCAATTATCTCTATGTTACATTAGCAGACAGGAAAATACCAGTGGTATTTTCGGGTAAATTCGCCGCAAAATACGCTGCGGCTTTATATACTCCTTTTGTTCAACTTAAACAACCCCACGCCCATACTTTGCAATAAACTCTGTGCGCCCTCGCACATTAAATTTACGGTAAATTTGAGTAAGACAACTTTCTATAGTAGCTGTAGAACGGAAAATACGCCCCGCAATTTCATCGTTAGTAAGACCTTCCTCAAACAAAAGACAGGCAACTTCACATTCACGCTCGGTCAGTTTATATTCCTTAAAAAGTTCGTTTAAATCTACAGGAATTTTTCGTTCGATTTTTTGATCATCACTCTGCATAGATTTTAGAACCTTCCACATTAAAAAGAAAAATACTAAGGCAGCGGCGGTAAGCAGCAGTACGGCATATGCTTTGTCATGATCTCCAATTTTAATCAGATTATTGGGCATCATAACAACTACGTTAATAAGCTGGATTGAAACAGGTAAAAGATAAGTTAAAATAACATTTCTTTTCTCATTCTTCCAAAACAGGTCAACAATAATAAAAGGGAAAAAAATTAAAAACATCCGTGTTGTTATAATATTTAATGTGTATATAATCAGAAACAAAGGCTGTAATTCCGTGAACAGTAAAAGAGACGGAGCAAAAACCAGCACTGCTGAACACGCTATTACAAAAAACTTTAAAAAACTCTGCCATTTTAACGAAGCAAAAAAACCTAAAAGAAGCAGGGACACAATAATACAAATTGATTGAAGGTTTAATCCCGGCGGAAGGGGTAAATTACGCGCTGTTAAAAAAAACTGGTTGGCAGAATTATTTGTTATAAAAATAATAAAAACGGCAATAATAGGGAGCAGATAAACAGGGAACCCTACAAATTTGTTTTTAATTTCCGGTTTATCCGGTAATAGTGTTGATGTTTTGGGGAAGGAAATCAGATAAATAAATATAAAAACGCCGCTTGCGGCAAGAATCAATCCTACGCCATAGAAAAGAAAAACGGAAAGGCTTTCCTGTCCGTATCCCATTATAAGCCTAAAAGTTAAATCTGCCGCGCTGTACGCAACAGCGACCCAGAAAAAACGCATTTTTGCGCGGGAAACTTCGTTGCAAGATGCGCGGGAAACTTCGTTGCAATTTGCAGAAAGAGAAAAAATACAACTATATAATAAAACCGCAACAACGCTGTTTCCTATCGACATAAATCCAGAAAGAAAATTACTTGTTAGCCACGCTTCCTGCCCAAAAAGGCGGACTATGATATTCGGCAGAAAAAACAGCGACAAAAGAATAAGCCGTAATTTATACCTTTTTGGACGGAGACCCTGACGCAGATCGGCAAGCGGCAAAAGAAAAGGAAGGATTAATACACCAATACCATAACCAACAAGCCCTGTCAGGTAAATTTGTCTCATTTTCTCGGGACTGACGTTTATAGTCGTCATAAAAGCCTGAACAGACATCCCGAAAATCATAAAAAGTATAAAAGCCCCGATAAGAGCCCATTCTCTAATTCGACAATCCCCTTTTTCCTTCATTATTAAGATAATACTAAAAACCGCCATTTTCGGCAACATCGAATTAGGGGTTTCCCTAGTACGAATTCGGGCTTTCCCTAATATCAAATTTTTGACAAATTATACAAAATTCCACCATAAAAGGAGAATTCTCGTGAGAAAAATATATGCCATAATTGCGCTTTTTGCTCTCTGTTCATTAATCATTGCCGCTTGCGACCTCTTCGCTCCCTCCGACCCCAATTTCATAGACGATCTCTACACTGAGCTTGCGTGGGCAAATGCGGAATTGGTAAATGTGTTAGTATCAACAGGCGGCATGGGGACAGCCTCCCCTTCGGGCAGCCAGCAAGTGAAGCTGTGGCGTGAGGATTTTACCAGAGCCGGATATACGCCGTTTACCGTTAATTACCAGCCGTTCAGCCAATATCCGTTTACAGGATGGCAAGCGTGGTATGCGGGGGAAGAACCCTTTGCAACATGGAGGCCTGACGGAGAAACCGGCGCGGACAGGGTGAAGTTTGAAAAAGCAAATGATACGGGAACAAATGTTAAAATATATATTTATGAACAAGGCAATATCTATATCGGACCTTTGGGAGCGGACACTTCCAACATAGAAGTTCGTGTGATTGCCGATTCCCGCTGGGGCACGGTTTTTACTTCTCCTGTGGTGAATACAAAAATGGGTTTCTCTTTTCCTGTGGAGTTCAGCGTGTCTGGCGCGTGGGACTTTTTAGGGTGGCGGGCTTACGCTTACACCGGGCAGAGTGTTGACGAAATTAACGCGCGGGATCTTGCAGAGAATGAACTTTCGCCGGATGATGTCGATATCGAGGTAACCGGCGCAGGGCGCGCAACCATAACAATAAACACCGGAACGCCTGTACTCCTTGTACCGCTGTGCGTTGTCCCTGTGCGCGTGACTTATACAAATCCGCCGGACAGATCCGGCAGAGACTACGGGCTTTCGCAGCCGGTAACAATCGCTTTTTCAACTTACCTTGATAAAGAAACGATAAAGTTCGGCAGTGATTTTATAACGATAACAGGACAAACAGGAGCGACACCGTTTGATATAACAGAGCGGTTTATCATCAGTCACAATGAAAATGCTGATATGGTATACATCACGCCGAATACTGTGCCCCTGCCTGATGAAGTTACGATTACGATTACTGTGGGTACGGAGGTAAAAGGGCTGTACGGAAACAGTATCAACGCTCCTTTTACATTCAGCTACAATGTTTCCGCAACCGTCGTGACGGTAACAAACTCGTATCAGGCGGTTAATATTTGGGCATTGCATAATCCTTCGTTTTACATGGAAGAATTTTTTCAGCAATGGGGAAATTACGACAGAGACCGGCGCTTGCGGAAAACCGGCAATGATTATCAGATAACGCTCTATTTTGGCGTGCAGGCTGTGGGCGAAATAAATAATGATGCCGCGCACGAAATTGAAATTATCGAGATACTGTATGCAAATCTTAGAGGCGATGAAGCTGCCGCCTCTCTTGGCGAGGTTGTTACGGCAAATACCGGCAGCGTCGTAATAACAAACATTGATGAAGATACCGATGCCGCATCGGTTTACTACCGGCAGCAGAACGCTGCGGCGGGAACGAAATTCTACAAAGCGGTATATTCATGGACAAACCCAACGCAGGGGATACTTCGCCTTGTTATTCTTCCAACAAGCGGGGAAATTCCGCGCGAGGACTGGCAGACTGTCATTTTGGATAACCGGGGATATGTCACTGCAGCGTATGACAATATTGCGCCCGGAGGACCTGCGCTT
>WQXG01000072.1 GCA_009784975.1 Treponema sp. | reverse complement strand
TTCTTTCGCTTCAAGAAGAAGTTCTTTCTTCTTTGCCTCCGCTTCTTTTATTGCATCATGCTTTATTCGTTCTGCAAATTGCTCCGATGCCGTAAGTTGAAATCTGGCGTAAAGCCATCTAATTATCCAGCCTAAGGTTAACCCGGCAAGAGGGAGGATAATGTACCATATCCATAAAGGCATAGTCTACCCCTTACCGAAGAATATTCAAATTCATTGTAAGAATAAACTAAAAATTAGCATTTGTCAAGGAAAAACTGATAAAAGGTAAAAAAAATGGAAATGGTAGCTGCTACCACGGTAGCTGCTACCTATTTTTTTTGACAAATGCTTGCCTTTTGTCAAAAAACAGCGGCTTACATTCTAAATTCGCTGCCAAGGTAGACTTTTCTTACCATTTCGTTGTTTAGAATGGCGTCTTTGTCACCTTTGGCGAAGATAAGGCCGTCTGCAATGATAAAAGCTTCGTTGGTTATTTCCAAAGTGTCGCGGACATTGTGATCTGTAATGAGGACGCCAATGCCTTTTTCGGCAAGCTGGCGAATAATTTGTTTGATTTCGAAAACAGCGATTGGGTCGATACCGGCAAAAGGTTCGTCCAAAAGCAAAAATTTGGGTTCTGTGGCAAGCGCGCGGGCTATTTCGGTACGGCGCCGCTCACCGCCGGAAAGGGTGTACCCGTACTGGGAGCGTATCCGCCCGATATTAAACTCATTCAGCAGATTTTCCAGCCTTTCCTGTTTCTGGTAATCCTCGATATCGCCGCGGCTTTCCAGGATAGCCCAGATATTTTGTTCAACGGTAAGTTTTCTGAAAATTGACGCTTCCTGCGGAAGATAGGCAATGCCCATCCTTGCGCGGCGGTACATCGGCTTTGAAGTTATATCGATGTCGTCCATTGTTACATAACCTTCAGTTGGCTGATAAAAACCGACAATCATGTAGAAAATTGTGGTTTTGCCGGCTCCGTTGGGACCCAAAAGTCCGGCTACCTGCCCGTTATTCATGGAAAAACTAACACCCTTAACAACCGCTTTTTTGCCGAATTTTTTATGCAGTTCCACAACCCCAAGCGTGTGTACTTCCCGCGGTTTCGTTTGTGCAACCGCTGGCTTGGTTTCTGAATCAGAAAGTAAAGTGATTGTTTGCTGCGCAAAAGCCGTTTCTTCTGAATGTTTTAATAATGTTGATGACAGGATGGCAGATAATATTTCTTCCTTGATAGGAGGTGAGTTTTTTTCCATAATTTAATTAATTATTGTTCCCGATACTGAACCTTCCATAATGACATCATCGGTGTCCAAATCGACACGTATTCTGTCAGCGCGGAATTCATCATCTTTTTTATAAACTATCGGAAAACCCGACATATCAAGCATTTTATCCCGGCGGTGATAAATTGCGTATTCTGAACGGCAGACCATATCATCCTTAAATAAACGTACGGAAATTTGAAAAACCGTAATTTCATTTAGATCATCATATTCGATAAACCGTCCTCTTGCAACAATCTCGTTCTCCCTGTCTTCCAGAGTTGAATTGCCTTCCAGCCGCGCAATTTTTTTTCTGCGATCATAACGAAGCCTGTCTGTAAAAAACAAAATATCCTTTTCTTCTTCATGCCCCCATACATTGCCGATACATACAATAAATTGATTGTCCTCTCCATGAATTTCGATTCTGTCTGCGCGAAGCAGCAGATTGTCAGATCTAACTTCGGCATTTCCAATCAATATTGTCGATTCGCTGCCCAGCGCCCTGGAACCAATCATCCTGTTAGCCCTGAAAGTAAATGTATCCGCCTGAGCAAACCCTAAACAGAAAAGAAAAAGAAAAAGAAACGCTAAACTTTTATTTAAGTTCATAATCGAACTCCTCTTCTTCAGCCGCTCTTGCTTCTTCTGCCAGCTCCTGTTCAAGTCTTCTTTCGTCTCTTTCCGCCCGTCTCTCTTCTCTTCTTTCTTCCTCTTCTTCATCCTTGTCTATGTATATGCCGGAAACAACGCCGGAAAATTCATAAGTGCGGCTGCGCGTTTCCGCTCTAAGCCCAATACCTGTAAAGTGAGTGCCGTTCTCCTGATAAATATTAACTTCCTCATTGGTGCCGCTTGAAAGAATTCTGGGCTCATCTTTCCAGTCAAGCTGGGAAGTTTCCATGATGATATCTTCTGATTCAACTTCGATTCTTACTCCATTACTCATAAAAATATCACCGGATTCGATATCTATTGATGCATGACCTGCCCTTCCAAAAGCGTTTATTTCTTCTCCTTTTTCGCCGAATTGTTCAAATGAAAAATTCGTTAACTTCATTACTCCCTGTTTTTCGTATCGCTCGGCGCGCTCTGCGGTAAACCTTGCTATCGGATCCGAAGATCTTACGCGTACATATTCTACATTTTCCATAACTAAATCCGGCGTTTCCCTTTCCGAAGCATCGGATTCGCCGTAATCAAATGTGCAAGCGAGAAGAAAAATAATGCTATATGAAAACAGTATAATATTTTTCATTTTTTATCCTGACACCTTGCAAGGAATTCCCTAAACAGCGGGCTTGCTGCCATTGGTTTTGATTTATATTCAGGGTGAAATTGAACGGCTACACCCCAGGGATGATCCGGCCATTCAACACATTCAACAAGAGCGCCGTCAGAATTAAATGCGGCAAGTTTTAAGCCGGAAGCCGTCATTTCGCTGCGGTACTGATTGGAAAAACCATAGCGGCAGCGGTGCCGTTCCGTAATTCGTTTTTCACCGTAAGCGGCAATTATGTGAGTGCCGTCTTCGTTTACTGTTTCGCTTGCGCCGATACGGTGTATTTTTACATTTACCTGTTCTTCAAACAGGCTTATCACAGGATGTTTGGAATCAGGAGAAAATTCCGTTGAATCGGCATCATTCCAGTTTAGGACATTCCGCGCCCAGTCAATAATCATTACGTGCATACCAAGGCAAATTCCCAGATACGGTTTTTTATTTGTTCTTGCCCATGCCGCGGCTTTAATCATGCCGTTTATTCCGCGCTGGCCGAATCCGCCGGGGACTAAAATGCCGTCCATGCCGCCAAGTATCGAATCAATATTTTCTGTTTCTTCAAGAAGAGACGAATCAATTTTAACAAGTTCCGCGTCTACGCCGTTTTCCAGGCTTGCATGAAACAATGCTTCGTTCAGCGATGTGTACGTATCATGAATATCCATATATTTACCGACAATACCGATGCGGACTTTCTCCTGTCTTGCGGAATATTTTTCCATTACGGAATTCCATGTGCACATATCGGCATAACGGGTTTCTATGTCCATTTTCCGCATGAGAACTTCATCAAGTTTTTGTTCAAAGAAAACGATTGGTATCTGATAAATTGTTGTATCGATGTTAGGAGAAGTAAATACCGCATCCGGATCAACGTTTGTGAACAGCGCGATTTTCCGGCAGGTTGCTTCATCCAGCATTACGGGAGATCTGCATATAACTATGTCCGGCTGAATACCGGTTTCCTGCATTGTTTTTACCGAGTGCTGGGTGGGCTTGGTTTTTAATTCCCCGCCTGCTACTTCCGGCACCAAAGTTAAATGCACGGAAACGGCGTTTTTTTTGCCCTGTTCGTGGATCATCTGGCGCGCTACTTCAAGGAATGGGATAGATTCGATATCTCCTACCGTTCCGCCAATTTCGATGATAACCACATCGGTATCGCTTTCTTCGTTTGAAACTGCAAGAATACGGCTTTTTATTTCGTCCGTAATGTGCGGGATAACCTGCACGCATTTGCCCAGATACTTTCCCTCGCGCTCCTTGCGAATTACCGCCTCATAAACCTGCCCCGTAGTGATTGAATTTGCCTGGCTAAGCCTGCCTTTGGTAAAACGTGCATAATTGCCCAAATCCAGGTCTGTTTCTGCCCCATCATCAGTGACGTATACTTCGCCATGCTGGTAGGGGCTCATCGTCCCTGCGTCCACGTTGATATAAGGGTCGCATTTTACCATGCGGACATTAAGCCCCCTGCTTTCCAGCAGTGCCCCTATTGAAGAGGCTGCAACACCCTTTCCTAAACTGGAACAAACGCCGCCTGAGACGAAAATAAACTTGTTCATGTAGTAAAAGTATGGCGGAAATTGCCGCAAAATTCAAGGGGTTTTTACCGTGTTTTTGGCAGGGTAATTCCGGGGTTTTGGGGGGATTTCCCCTTGAGAAATCATAATTAGTCAAGTAAGATTATTCATGCTGACATTCAATTTTCACATTTATACTTTAGAGCAATATACAAACGATATAAAACAATATGACCTGGAAACAGTATGGTCAGCGATACTGGATTACATGCTTGTAAATAATACTGATGAAGCAACCAGCGTTAGCAACCGGTTATTAAAAATCGAGAATTTTGGAATGCTTTATGAATACGGTCTTGCGGAGCAAAATAAAACAAATAAGAAAAATTTGGGGCAGTATTTTACACCGGATGATATTGCATGTTTAATGGCTCGTTGGCTCAAAAGCATAAAAGGCGATAATGTGTGCGATGTATGCTGCGGAACCGGAAATCTAATCCTTGCATATTTAAAACAAATTGAAAAAAACGAAATAGAACATATATTATCCGGGAGAAAAATATATTTATATGATAACGATAAAATAGCATTAAAAATTGCGCGGTATTCAATAGCATTGGTATACGGCAAGAAATACCTTAATTCGATAAATACCATTTGCGGCGATTTCCTGGATAAAGATATTAAACTTCCGGATAATGCAAAGGTTATCTCAAATCCGCCTTATGCAAAAATTACGCAGATACAATCAAATTGGCATATAACAGAAAATATCATAACAAGCAAAGATTTATATTCGGCAATTTTTGAAAAAATAGCAAACAGCGGCTCACGAGCCGTTATTATTACACCATACAGTTTTTTGGGCAGCAGCAAGTTTTATCCATTGCGTAAAGTACTAAATAATTACAACGGTTTTATAGCCGCATTTGACAATGTTCCGGGTAATATCTTTAATGGTAAAAAACATGGAATTTTTAACAGCAATACAGCAAACTCCGTTCGCGCTTCGATTACTGTAATTAAAAATCAAAATGATAGCAAAGGTTTTAAGATTAGTCATTTAATCCGCTTTAAAACAGAAGAAAGAGAAAAACTATTAAATAATACCTTATTAGAGAACCTAATTAGCAGTAATATGCAAATTGTGAGCCGGCAGCAACCGTGTTATATTAAATGCCACAGGGAGTTAGAGAACGCTTATACATTGTGGACAAGCCAGTCAAATAAAAAACTGTCTGATTTATTAAATCCATTTGCGCGGGAAACTTCGTTGCATGATGCGCGGGAAACTTCGTTGCTTTATGCAAACAACCTTGCTTTATATATTCCTAATACTTGCCGATACTTTACCACTGCATCTGTATCAAAGCTGAATAGAACCGGCATGATAACTTTATACGCAAAAGACAAAAAAAGTTTTGATTTTTTATATTGTTTAATTAATTCAAGTTTTGCCTATTGGCATTGGCGTATTTTTGACGGAGGGATAACCTACCCTATCAGATTGCTGAACGAATTGCCAATATTTGAAAACCTATTGTCAAATGATGACAGTGAATATTTTTCTCTAATGTGCAAAAAAATGACATCTGCCGAAAGGCAATATATTGTGACTAAATTGAATGCCGGCGCTGAACAGGAAAACATTAAGTTTCCAGCCGAATTCAGAGAACAAATTAATGCAAGGTTTTTTAAGATTCTTGGCTGTACAGATAATCCGGAACTGCTGCGTATGGTCCACAGTAATGCTGCTTTTTAGCAAGGACAGGACTCGCCTTACAACGTGTCTCTGCTCATTGCATCAGGGAGAAACAGCCATTTTTTCACACAAAGCCACAAAGGAAACGGAGAACACGGAGCCGGTATTTGAAAGCCAACCGTATTAAATTCGATTTCGTATCACAGAAAGATAGGTAACGCTAAACTTGCTTTACAATTATCCTATAATCTGGTAGTGTACAATATATGAACACACTTACTAAAAATTTAACCATTTCTCCCCCCCCCCCCCCCCCATTTTTTTTTTATTTTTTTGTTTTTTTTTTTTTCTAAATTTTTTTTTTTTTTTTTTTTTTTTTTTTTTTTTTTT
>WQXG01000071.1 GCA_009784975.1 Treponema sp. | reverse complement strand
TAACGGAACTGCCGGTACTTTTTATGGCAGAAACATAACGATAAGTCAGAATGTAACTATCCCCGCACGCCATACTCTGACCATTCCTGCCGGTGCGGTTTTGACTGTCCCGGCGGGCATAAGCTTTATCAACAACGGGACGATTATTGAGAACGGCACGATAAGACGGCAGTAAAGGGTACAAAGACACAGAGGGAAGAGAAGAAGGAATCTTTGCCGGTGACAAACACTAGTTTTATGTTTCGTTTTAGGTATTATCGTGCAAAAACATGGAAAATTTGAATTTTCTTGGAAATATCTTGATATTCTTAATTCGTAATAGTATATTGGAATATATGATTATTGACCAAAACGGAACTTTCGCACCGTAGTTTACAACAAGGAGTTTACCATGAAAAAGTTGACAATTGCACTTATTTTGATGTTTGTGCTGGCAGCAGGCGCATTTGCTGATACGTTATATTACCAGTATGTCGAATCAGTTGACCGAAGCACTGGGGTAAAGAGCAAAATGCATTATAAAGACACTTATATAACATTTACCAGAAATTCTTGTTACGCATCAGATGCAAAAGGTTTAAGGATAAATTGTCCCATCAGTGGTTCGAATTATGTGTTTAATTATCAAGGTGAGCAAAATAATCTTCTTATTTTCAGATATTCGCTTAAAAGTGTAGCCGCAGAAGTTAGCATAACTTATGCTTTTTCAAGAGATTACAGCAGAATAAACATTAGTATTTATAATAACATGATGGCATCACTGAATAACCATGTCCATGTATATCAGCGGGCTAATCCGCCTTCAACAACACCTGATGTATTTTATTGATGTAAGGATTTTGCATTAATATGAAAAAAATTATGTTTTTGTTTTTTTTATTGGCTATTCTTGCTGGTTTATCCGCACAGAACGCGCCTAATGCAGGACAGGTTGCCTATTATAAACAAACCGCAGTCGTAGATCAAAACAGAAATCGCAGTAATGGGGACAATACAGGGCAGTTTATTTGTTTTACAAGAATGGGTTGTTACGATTCAAATAATCAAGGCCATGATATTGGCAATGGTTTTCTTCAATACATGAGGTTCGAAAACAATCTTCATGTTTATTATGGAACAACATATTGGGGGCAGGGCAGTTATTTTTTTAATAATGATTTTTCCAGATTAAACATACGAACCGATGCTGGAATTACATACGTGTATGAAAAAACCAACACCCCTGCCGGTGTGGTAACTTCTGCGAAAATCCGATCAAGTACCGCACCTGTTACAGGTACAGCGCCCGGTACGGTGCTGCCGCCGCCAACAATTAATCCTTCTTCCGGCGGATCGCAAGTTATTATTAAAAAATGCGGCATGTGCAATGGAAGCGGTAATTGCAATTTGTGCAATGGTAATCCCAGAATTAATTGTACCTACTGCAGTGGTGTAGGTAAAAGATGGACCGGGTATGGCAATAACCGCCGTTATGAAAACTGTGCTGTATGCAATGGCAAGGGATATAATTTATGTGTATCCTTTGGAAAAACATGCATGAGCGGAAAATGCAGTACTTGCAGGGGCAAAGGCGAACTTCATTATTAAAGTAAAGATTAATTAAAAGTTAAGGAGCAGAAAGATGAAAAAGTTTTCAATAGGAATTATATTAATGTTTGTACTGGTGTCAGGTGTGTTTGCGCAAGCAGGTCAGACGATTTATTATCGTCATGTTCTAATGGTCGACAGTAAAACCGGTGTAAGAAGAGACGTTGCAATTAATCAAGGCATGTATATTACATTTACCAGAAATTCCTGTTATGTATCAAATGAAAAAGGATCACAAATTAGTAATCCTCATGGAAGCGGAACTCATGCTTGCACTTATCAAGGAGAACAAAATAACTTTCATGTTTTTACATACGTAGAAATAGGTGTTCAGGATTTATGGAGAAAAACAACGACATATACTTTTTCCAATGATTATAAAAGATTAAATATAGCTATCGTGATAACCGGCACTATGAGTGCGTTTAATAATAATACAATATATGTTTATGAACAAGCTGCACCTCCTACCATGGGACCTGATATATTTTATTAATGGCTATGCAGAAGGTAACGCAATATTATCAATTGCTACTTTTTCATTCAATTGGAAGTCAATGTGTTAATGGTAAACCTATAACAGCGGACTTGACTTCATCCGCTATTTTCTTTGCTTTGCGCAGGTCAAGTCCGGCTTTTTTTGCGACTGTCATAATGTGCTCATCTGTAGGGTTACGCCCTTCCCCGTCAATTGCTGCGGCGTGTTCTCCGCCCACTCCTTCAGAGTAAACTAAATCGTATACCGGAGAAACCTGCCATTGGTTATTATCGTACAGAAAAGAAAAGTTTTTTGAATGATCATCGCGGTTGTGAGAAAATACGTTAAAACACATTAAGCGGAACATCTTTTCTGTTTCACTAAAATTGCGCGTTAATTCTGTGGTTAAAGACATTAAATTATTGTAGTCCATTGTTGGGAAGCGATGACTTGTATCCAGCAATCCGCTTGCGGAAATCATGAATACCTTTTTGCCCTTTGCTTTTCGATCAAATCGTTTTACGCCGAAGTATTTGCTTTCAAATAACTTGATAGGAGGCACAATAAGTCCCGCTTTTTTTGCGGCAGTCATATAATCAAACTCAATTTTTCCAATATTTTTTGGGTCGATATTTGCGCGGAACTTTACAATCCAGTCTTCGCCGTTAATGTTTATCAGCACCTTTGGACGCGCGCCGCCGGAACTGCCGCCGAGTTTAACCAGCTCTTCCAGTTTGCGTCCGTCGTATTTTTCGTTTAGAATTGCTTCCGCTTCTTTTGCCAGCGTATCTAAAGAATGATGCTTTACATCGTCAACCAAATGTTCTTCCGGTTTGTATTCCAATGCGCCCATGCCTGAACTGCCGACTATTGCAAGGCGATCCAGAATGGAAACACCGGCGGGATCGATTCGTTTTTTTACCAACATACGGTCGATTAACAAACGTCCCCAGCCGTCGGGCAGGCTGTCGTTAAAGACGCCGAAATTACCGTCAAACGGATCACGCGGCGCGATAAACACACGTTTTTCAAGAGGCAATTTAAAAGGAGAGATTGAAAACCCATCGATTAGCCATTCTGCATCGTACTCAAACGCTAATAATTTTTCCGGCGTTTGGGCAAGCCTGCCTACTCTGCGCTCATCATAAAAAACATTTAAAAATTTATTTTGCATTTATTTTTTCATCCCTATAATCTCATCAATAGATTGATAATTTTTGCGTTCAAAGAGTCTGTCAAAATCTGTTTCATAGCCAAGTACAACGGCAATACGAAGCAGGCTTGAAAGCGAAATTTCCCCTTTATTTTCAAAACGTTTTATGGAACCAAGAGACACACCGGAGCGCTCGGCTAATTCTGCCTGAGAAATCTTGCCCTCACGCCTGCGAAGACGAATTCTTTGCATTAATCTCTGTTTTACGTCTAATATATTAGCCATTTTGCCCCTTTTTAAGCAGTTATAGTTAATATACTAGCCTATTTTTGCAGTTTTTGCAAGCTTTTTTATAGTCCGAAGGAAATTAAATGGGCGTTTTGTGTTATTTACCCCATTGCGTTATTCTATACCCTTAACTTATAATCAACCAAGTGACTATGAAGCTGTCCAAATTCGTTATAATACCGAAACTTCGCACTTTGGGCTCGCTGGTGGTGCCGTTTTTTTACACAATGGTCTTGCTGGTGGTAATCTTTTATGTATGGACACGAAATGTAAACCATCAGGTATCAACAGGAAATTTTCCGCTTTATCACAGTCTTCAAGGAACTACAACATATATAAGGCATGGTTTTGATCCCGCACAGCTTCAGGAAATTCCTGTTATTGGCTCTGAATGGGCAAAGCATGAACAGTGGCCGCCCAGAGTCCGGGACTCTGCTCTGCCCGGTCTGCCGGAACGCTCTATAATTTCTCCCAAAAGAACTGCAGCGCAGGAATTTACAATCATAATTCCGATAGATATAGGCAATACAGCAATCTCTTACCTGGGTGCCAACCCTTCTGCAATGCCGGGTATTTACATCGCCCATATAGCGGAAAATTGGGAAATTTATTTTAACGGTGTGCCAATGCTTTCCGAAATTCACCTTAACGAAGAAGGCAGGATTATTTCCAATAGATACTGGCGTCATGTACATTTCCCGATTGATCGTCATCTGATTACTGAAGGCACAAACATACTAACTCTGCGTATTTTTGGTGACCCAAGACGCGGCTCAACGGGCTTAAGGCTAATAAATTATTTTGATGATTACCGGGTTATCAAAAGCCGGAATCATTTTATTATAGAAATGATAATCTGCGGCGCATCGGGGTTTATTGGATTTTATTTTCTTGTTATTTTCTTTTCCGCAAAAGAAAAGCGCCATAGGTTTTATTTGTATTTTAGTATTTTTTCTATCCTGTTTTGCATTTATACCGTCATGCGCCACGGTACAATAAATTACTTAATCCCAAATTCCAATATCGCAAGGCTTTTTGAATATTTTTCCCTGATGTTTTTGGTCGCATTTTTGGGAATGTTTACAGAAACCATTGGAAGGGGAAAAACAACAATAATTACAAAAGCCTATTTGGTGATTCTTTTTTCGCTTGCTTTTACCCAAATTTTTATATTCGGACATTGGGGCGAAGAAGCAATAAGTCTTTTGAATATCCTGATATTCCTGTATTTTTCATATGTAGTTTTACATTCTTGTTTATACGTTTATTTACGTTATAAAAATAAACTCTCAAGTGATGGAACATCAACTGGCGGCTCATCGTATATTTCGCTTCTTGGCTTCTTTCTTCCCGGAATGATTTTGACATATATCCTTGGTATTTATGAAATACTGGACATGAATATATTTGATACTAATATCAAGGTACAATTTATGCATGGATTATTCATTGTTCAGATTGGCATGGCATTTACCTTAATGAAAGAAATGGAGAGCGCCATTAAGAAGGAACGCGCGCTAAACCTTAGAAATATTTCTTTAGAGGGTGAAATAGCGTTGGCGAAGGAAAAACTTGAAAACCTGCAGAAATTAAAAGAACAGCAAGCCATCGAAGACTTGACGCTTGGCGACTTAAGATTAAATACAGTTTCAAATCGCGCCTATCTGAATGGGGCAGATATTTACCTTAAACAGAAGGAATTTTTATTGATGCTTGCTTTGGTTAAAAACAACGATCGGGGAATAAACAGCGAAAAGCTCTATGAAACCGTTTGGGAAGCAAAAATAAATTATAACAAGAATACATTATATAAACACATTTCCGAATTGCGGAAAAAACTGGAAAAAGCGGACTTTAATTATACAATCGGATTTGAACAGGAAAAAGGATACTTCCTGGAAAAACTAACCAAAAAGTAAACTAAAAACCGCCATTTTTTCTCATTTTACCCCTTACTTATTGGTAAGATTCTCCTTTTTTTCAATAAATCCCGGTTATTATAATATGGAAGATTTAAAGGAGATTTTATGAAAAATACAATTAAGATGATTGGGATTGCTGTCCTTGCTGTGGCAATAGGATTATCATTTATATCCTGCGGTGAGCAAAACAATAATAATATTGAAAGCGGCTGCGAATGCGCCGATCCATGCGCAATAGCGGAATGCGAATGCGCAGACTGCCCCGGTGACGGCAATGTTGTCGGCGGCTGCGAATGCGCTAATCCTTGTACGATTGAGGACTGCGAGTGTGAAGATTGCGAAGAGGGCTCGCTTCCTGTTAAAACCGTAACGGTGGGAGCGCAAGTTGGTTTTCTTACGGAGGCAACTCCGGGTATAGTGACCTTCCCCATAACCACGGCAAATATCGCCAATGGTCCGTACTACATTGAAGTTACGAATCTTCCGGCGGGTGTAGTTATCCAAAATATTCTTATAGAAATAAACAACAATTCAGGCACTTTGACACTTTCTACAGGTCCAGTATCAATGGCAGGCATTACCACAAACCTTACGCTCACGCTTGACGACGTGACATCGGCGCCGTTCACGCTTACAATTAATGAAGAGGGCGCGCTTCCGGAAAAAACCGTTGCGGTTGGAACTCAAGTTGGTTTTCTTACAGAGGGAACTCCGGGTACAGCAACCTTCACCATAACTACGGCAAATATCGCCAATGATCAGTACTACATTACAGTAACGAATCTTCCAGAGGGTGTAGATACCCAATATAATATGATAACCATTAGCAACAATTCAGGCACTTTCACGCTTTCTACAGGTCCAGAATCAACGGCAGGTGTTACCACGAACCTTACACTCACGCTTGATGGCGTGACATCGGCGCCGTTTACTCTTACAATTAACGAGCCTGGTTCGCTTCCTGTTAAAACCATAACGGTAGGAAATCAAGTCGGCACACTTACGGCGGGAACAGCTGGTTCGGTCAGCTTCCCCGTAACCACTGAAAACTTTGCCGACGCCCTGTACATCGACATCGCAATTGTGGCGAACCTTCCATCCGGCGTAACAGTTTCCGGGACACTGCCCATTATCAACAACTCAGGCACACTGACCCTTACGACCTCCGCAGGTACACCGGCGGCAGTCACCAACTTAACACTGACAATTGACGGCGCGACATCGGCGGTCTTTACTCTTACTATCAATTCGCCATTGGCTAAAACCGTAGCGGTTGGAACGCAAACGGAAACGCTTACAGCGGGAATGCCGGGGAATGTCACTTTCCCTGTCACCACTGGAAACATCGCTAACGGCTCGTACACTGCGACTGTGGCGAACCTTCCAAACGGCGTGAGCGTTTTAGGGCAAGTGGCCATTAACAACAATTCAGGCACGCTGACCCTTACGACCTCCGCAGGTACACCGGCGGCAGTTACCGGCAACCTTACGTTAACGCTTGACGGCGCGACATCGGCACCGTTCACGCTTAGCGTTGGCGCAGATACTTCGCCATTTGTTTATATCATCATCAGAAACAGCGATTTTTATTATGAGGTAACAAGAGGCGGCACATTGATATATACAGATGGCGCGCTTGCGAATGTAATGAACGCAATTAGAACTAATGCAGGCAGTAACGCCCCTT
>WQXG01000070.1 GCA_009784975.1 Treponema sp. | reverse complement strand
TCCATTCCAATGTAGTATCCTTTACTTATCATTTTTGCCCTCCGTAAGATTTGTGGTATGCCGCTACGCGGTTAACCCACGGTTATTATACTATCTTCGGAGGGCTTTCATATTGTCTACCGCTTTTTATTCGCCGCGCTTCATTCGTCTTCATTTTCAAAAGGATCGTACTGGTCTTCAAGCGTTTCCAGCATTTCCTTGTTAAGCCATTCAATATTGTTGTTAATCCATTCTGCTTCTTCTTCCACAGTTTTACGTTTTTCAGGAGGGAGTTTCATTAAAAGTTCTTCGCGCGTAAGTGATTCCATTGGTTTTTTTTCGTTTTTTACAGGAAACCAAATAACCTCAAAGCGAGCCGTCTCTCCAGCCGGTATTTGGGGAGGAACTTCAAGCATAATCCGGCGGTCAGCCGGCACTTTAACAGTCTGTGTCATGTTACCAATATAGCATGAAAAAAGAGATAAAACAAGATAAAAAATATTAAATCAAAGGAGGCAGTAAGCTACCGCTTTTTCATAGCGTTTACAAAAAACATTGCTTTTTTCAGGAATTTTCGATATTATATAGCTATGAAACGGTTAAACCCAATAAATGATTTCCTCTTTCTAAAGCAACAAGACCAACTGGAAGGACTATTAAAATTACGAGGCAAAAAATAGCAACATGGCAAATCAACTAACGCAAATCCAAAAAATGATATACGCCATACACGGTCAAAACGTAATGCTCGACAGTGATCTAGCCAAATTATATGGGGTCGAATTAAAAGCTATGAATCAGGCAGTAAAGCGTAATATCAAACGCTTCCCTTCCGATTTCATGTTCCAGTTAACCGCTGAACAATGGCAAAATCTAAGGTCACAATTTGTGACCTTTAAAAACGACACCAGAAAATACAAACCTTATGCCTTTACAGAACACGGTATTCTAATGCTATCAAGCATATTAAATTCTGAAAGAGCAGTAGAAGTTAATATCCAAATTATGCGTGTCTTTGTAAAAATGCGCCGTTATGTAATTTCAAAAAAAGAAAAAACCAGTCAAATAACAGAACTTCGCAAACTTCTAATGCTTCATATAGAAAACACTGACAATAAAATATCAAAACAAGATAGAACAATAGAGAAAATCATCATTGCCCTAAATAACCTCATTGAAACACCGCCAAAAACCAAAAGAATAGGTTTCGGCACAAATTAACCAATGGTATCAATTGCTCGCAATGAGCCCTGGAACTGAAAGTTCCGGGGCGAAGTTTCCAGCGCCACTTTTTCATAGCGTAGTTGAGTATGGGGGTACGCTACATGGTGTACCGCAAGTGTACCGTTAGTGTACCATAAATGCCTGGCACTTCTTTTGGCATTTTAAAAGAAAATTGACTATAATTAGTATTATGAATAAAAAGAATAATTCACGTCTGCGGGTTCTGCACGGAATTATCATAATTAACACTATTTTTGTTGTTCTTTCCGGGTCTATAATCCTTGTTTCCATGTGGGTTAGCTCGGAAAGAAATGTGCGCGTGCTAGTAGATGAATTAAAAGAAGAATTGCAAAATGCCGTTTATGCCGAAACATTCAGGTTTTTTAACCAAACCATGATAGAAAATCAAAGTATAACACACCTTTTATACAGGAATTTCAGCGATCCTATTAATAACGATATTGAACGGGAACGATTACTCAGTTATTACAGGGAAAAAATGAGGTTTCACCCGTGGTTTAAAAAAATCTTTTATTCAGACACAGAAGGAAATATAGTTATACTTTTCAGAATGCAGGACGGGTCGTTTTCAAGGCGGTTTGTTACAAATAACGGAAAAGAAATATTTATACGCTGGGAACATGAATGTGTAACCTCTTACGGCTCTTTTCCCAACTCCATAGAATCTGCACAAGCCGGATTTGATCCGCGCAGACAAATCTGGTACGAGATGGCGCAAAAGGAACGGGGAATAATTTGGGCTCCGGTTGCATTGCTCACTACAGATAATTTGCCGGGTTTAACAAATTCAATCCCTTTATTTGATCGCTTTGGCAGACTTACAGGTGTAAGCAGCATTGATATTGCTGTTGATGAACTTTCCCGTTTTCTTGGTACTCTTTCTCCTACTCCAAATACAGAAATATATATAACAGATCAGCAGAATCATATTATCGCTCTTCAGGTTAGACATGACAGAGACATGGAAAAGCTTTTTGTCCGAAGTACAGATGAACATGGAAATACAGAAGTAAATTTTGCAACGATTTCTACTTTACCGGATAAAAATTCGCGCTATCTTCTGGAAAATATTCTTAAAAACAATGAACAATATAATAGTATTAAATTAAAAAATGAAATGTATATGACAACACGGTTTCCCATTACCATTACAGGCGGTCTTGATCTTGTTGTATGTATAATAACACCGGAAAATGATCTTATGGGCGATATAAGAAAAAATTTAAGAAATGTAACTATTTTTTCCATAATTATCATAATAATTATCCCTGTAGTAAGCACTTTCTTTTCCCAGACAATTGCAAAGCCGATGCGTATTCTTGCCGCGGAAATGTCCAAAATTAAAACACTTGAACTTGATTCGCAGGTAAAAATAGAAACAAATTTTTCTGAAATCCTTGATATGCGTGAATCATTTGAAAGCATGCGCAAAGGGCTGATTAATTTTAAACGTTATGTTCCGGCGGATTTGGTAGATCAGCTTATAAACGAGAGTATCAGCGCGGATATCGGCGGCGAAATGAAAGAGCTTACAATATTTTTCAGCGATATTGCCAAGTTTACATCGATAGCGGAAAAAACAGAACCGCAGCAGCTTGTTTTGGATCTTCATACTTATTTTGGAATTGTTTCAAAAACAATACTGGAAAACAAGGGAACAATTGATAAATACATAGGGGACGCTGTTATGGCATTTTGGGGCGCGCCTTCATTGATGGAAGACCATGCGGACAAAGCCTGCAATGCCGCAATCAATGTGCGCAACAATCTGCATACTCTGTCCCGCCAGTGGGGTAATCAGGGAAAAATGCCGTTTCATACACGCATTGGTATTCACACAGGCAATGTAGTTGTCGGCAATATGGGCTGTGATTCCAGATTAAACTATACGGTTATAGGAGATGCGGTTAATGTATCAAGCCGTCTGGAAGGGATTAACAAGGTTTACGGAACAGAAATAATAGTAAGCGAAAATACTTTTGAGCAATGTTCCGACAGATATGAATTTCGTCTTCTGGATCGTGTTTCTCTTTTAGGAAGATACGAAGGAATGAATGTCTATGAATTAATAACGTTCAAGGATGATCTTAATAAAACATCAAAAAATATTTATAAATGTTATGAAGCCGGGTTACAGCATTATCATAACAGAAACTGGAAAGAAGGCATAAAATATTTTAGTATTGTGCTGAAATACCGCCCGTTTGACGCGCCAAGCAAGCTCATGCGCGAAAGATGCATGAAATACCTGAAAAATCCGCCGCCGGAAGACTGGAACGGCGTTTATTTACAGGATACAAAATAAGAGGTGTAAATAATGAAAACCAATTTTTTTTATAATTTAAAGTGTATTTTTTACGTTTTACAACATAGATTCATATGTTTGTTCAAGGGTGAAAGCAGACTGAATGAATAACAGCAGTGCTTGTTACCGCCGGCAATAAATTTTAATTTAGCTTGACTATACAAAGAATTTCACATTATATTGGTAGATGGACAATTTTAAAATATACCGGAGTTGTGTATGAAATTAAGATTTTTTATCCTGTTTTCCCTTTTTTTGACAATAACTTGCTTTCTTTCCGCTCAAAGTCCTGCCGAAGAATTTGAAAATCTTCTTAATACCCAAACAGTAACTTATGCGCAAGCAAGCCGTTTTATTCTGGAAGCGGCTGAGGTGCCGGCTGCTCTTGATGATGCGTTTCAATATGCCGTAGAACATGGATGGCTGCCCAGGTATGCCGGTTCCAATGATGAGGCAAGGCTAAAACATATAGCCCTGTTATTGGCAGGAGCTTTCGATATAAAAGGCGGTCTTCTTTATTCGCTGACAAAAAATTCACGTTATGCGTATCGTGAATTAAAATATATAAATGTCATTCAGGGGCGGGTAGCTTCTTCTATGCCGGTATCCGGCGAAAGGCTTGTTTTTTACGTGAACAGGATGCTGGCAAGGCAGGAGAACTAATATGAAAAAAACTTGTTTTGCGAAAACCGCGGTCTTTACAGTTGTTTTCTTTTTATTGCCTGCAATGCTTTTGGCATTGGATTTTGATCTGGCTTTTCACATTTACGGCGGACTTGGCAACCCAACTATAGAAGAAAACAAGTTTGACTATAAAATAGACATTACGCCCCGTTTGTTTTCTTTAATAGGAAATAAAGGCGAGCTTATTGTTACAGCAGGTCTTGTTATTGATCCTGATACCAAATACTATTTTTTGCCGGAATTACTGCATACAGAGTTTTCCATGCGTTTCGGCAATTCCGGTTTAAAACTGGGACGGTTTTATTATTCCGATCCGCTTTCATTTATTTTTGAAGGTCTTTTTGACGGAGCGCAGTTTTTTAATGTTTCATCTAAAGGTATTTTCACTGTTGGAGCATGGTACACCGGTTTTATTTATAAAAATAATACTGTTATAGATATGACCAAAGACGAACAAATCAATAATTATATTCCGTTTGATTACGATGATTTTTTTAACACTTACTTTGCCTCAAGGCGTATAGCCGCTTCAGTTGGATGGGAACATCCTTCGCTTTTTGAGTTTATGCAGTTGAATACAGCTTTAATCGCCCAATTTGATTTAAATGGAAATGATGAACAATACCACAGCCAATATTTGATTTTTAAAGCCAAAATACCCGTCAATAATTTTACATTCGAGTTTGGCGGCAGTGTAGAAAGCGTTCAGCGGAAAATAGATGGAGATTTAAAACCGCTGGAGTTTGCATTTGCGGGGGAAGCGGGATTCATGCTGATGTTTCCCGGTAATTTTAACAGCAGGCTTTCTTTTAACGCAAAAATTGCAGGGGGCAGGATAGACGGTTTCTGCGGCGCATTTGTTCCTGTAACTTCAAAATACTACGGCAATATACTTAAACACAAGATGTCCGGGCTTTCCCTGTTATCGCTTGATTATTCCATCAGGTTGCATCGTGTTTTGGGAATATCTTTGAACACATCGTATTTTGTACGTAATGATTTGGGAACATTTGAAGGTTATCCGCTCGTAACAGGCAGTGACAGCAAAGGATATTTTTTGGGAGCGGAATTCTCAGGGCGATTAATATGGAGCCCCGTCTCTGATATGCAATTTAACCTGGGCGGCGGAATGTTTATACCTGCAATGGGAAACGCGCAGCCGGAACAAAAAATAAAATGGCGTGTTGATTTAACTGCCATATTCGCGCTATAACGGGGAGGAATATATGAAAAAAATTATTTTGTCAATTTTATTGTCAGTAATTTCTGCTGCTTTTGTTTTTAGCCAGAACGGAATTATAAGAGAATTTTCCGGCGATGTAGAATTAAAGCACGCAGGGTCGTCTGTTTTTATTCCCGCTTCTGCCGGTGCTGTTGTTGCATCCAACACGATTATTTCAACAGGTTTTAGAAGCTCTGCTGTTATTGCGCTGGGAGGCTCTGTAATTACCGTAAGACCTCTTACCCGGCTCACTCTCGCCGAGATTCAAAGCAGTGAAAATTCGCAGGATATAAATGTTAATCTTCAGGCAGGAAGGGTAAGGGTAGAAGTAAATCCTCCGGCAGGGACAAGGTCAAACTTTACATTACAGACTCCGAGCACAACAGCTTCCGTAAGAGGAACAGCTTTCGATATGGATACCGATAATATCAACGTAAATAAAGGTCGGGTAATGTTCAAAGGCACAGGCGATATTGCTGTCATGGTTAACGGCGGCTATTCATCACACTCAAACCCAAGCGGTGTTCCGGCAAATCCTGCGGATGTAGCATCTTCCAATCTGGCTCCGTCCGCGCCTGTAGGAGCTTCGCTTCCTGTTACTTCTGTGCCGAATGTTGATCTGGCTGAAACCGGGTTGATTACAATTATAAAATATCCTGATAACCAGTGAAAAATTATAAACAGAACAGGATTAAATTACAAACGGCACACCGTCTTTTTTAATATCAACTTTATTTGAGTACTCTAAAAACGCTTCAGGATCAAGCGTGTGTATCGGCACGATTTTTTTTGGAGAAACGCCGTTAATCAGTTTAAGTATATCCGAGACTTTAGCATGTCCGCTTGTATGCCTGTAAATTTGATGAATACCTCTTTCTGTCAGAAAATTTTCAAAATTTTGCTGATATGCGTTTTCACGATAGCCCGACCATAGCGAATAATAAAATGTCCCGCCGGATAAATCGCATAATTCCAGATCTTTTTTCATGGAAGGTCTTACCAGCATAAAAAGCTTGTTTTGTAAAGATTTAACTTTTTCTTTTGGTATATGAAATTTAGAAAATCGTTTTGCGTATTTTTCGTCAAGTTCATCAAATATTTTTTTTGTCTGCCTGTACGGAAAAAATACTTTTAGGTTATCATAGGATGGGTACGGAATTTTGCTGCCAAGTAAATGAAGTTCATGTAAAACATTTGCGGTGTATACATCAACTGCAAAAGTCCTTCCAAGCCTTAGCGCTGCTTTATAAAAACTTACGATCCTGTCAATATTCTGGCTGGACGATTGAATTAGTACAATGCCGGATTTTCCTTTTTGTTCATTTACAACAATGTCCTCCAGTTCTTCTTCTGTAATTGTTTTTTCATCGCCTCTGGAAACCATCGAACCTTCCGTAAATAATACATCAGCCTGTTTTGAAACCTGTCTTATAAAACTGTCAAGACACGCGGCTTTTCGTCCGTGACCGCGAAAGTCGCCGGAATAAATAACAGTTTTTCCTTCATAGTTGATTTCAAAGGCGGCAGCATCAAATGCCGAATGATCCACAAGATATGGTTTAATATCAAAATCGCCTGCGCAAAAAGGCTCGTACATTTTAAACAATTTTGTGTTAATTTTGAACGGCGGGCAAATTTTAAAAAGCTGCGAGATTTCAATCAATTTTTGCGTGCCTGGCGACATAAAAACCGGAATATCAGGATGGACATATTTTAACAATCCGTAATGGTCAAGATGCGCATGGGAAATTATTATCCCGTCAAAGCCGGGCGTATCCCATTGATACAATCCGCTAATTGCAGGCAGTACCCCTGCTTTTAAAAGTTCCTGCGGCGGCAGCTTAGCGGCATTGTCATCAATAGGTTTGCCGTTCAGGAATAGCGGATAGCCTGCATCAAGCAGCAGCCTTGAGTTCCCGGACAATTCTATCAGCGTTCCGCCGATTTCACGGGTACCGCGGTAGACATTAGCAATCATTTTCCCCTGTTCTCCAGACTGATATCTTAGCAGGGATGGAAATTTTGAGCAATAAAGTCCTGATTCCGGCAAAATAATTTTTTTAAAAAAAGCAAAAAAAATCGATTTTAGCTTGACAAAAAAATAAAAAACCGATACATTAGCTACAGGATATCAAATGGACCGAAGCTTTAAGCCAAAAGGCTCAAAAGCTGATGTGCGCCGGATGGCGTGAAAAAAGGTCCAATACCGGGATTTTTGGGCTTAAAGCCCCTACGAAACTTCAGAGAACAGAGCATGTCTTTGAAAAAGCGTACGCCTGGGGTTCTGGCGTGAGCCGAACTGACTTGCATAGCGGGTAAGCCTGCTTCGCAAGTTTTGGCGTGTTTCCAAGCGCTTTGCATCCAAAGGATGCGTACAGAAAAAAAGAGTATTTTTTTCAAATTTAGCTTGACCCGTTGTCCGCGGGAGCGGACAGTGGATGGTTACCTTAAAAGAGCCAAGCTCCGAAGGAGCTTGACAAAGTGCCTATTGTGTGGTACTTTCTAAATCCTTGCGCATTTTTTTTGACGCAGGGGAAGGGGCTAGTAGGCTCCAGGAAACCGTAAGGTTTCAGAGATATTTGGCAACAAGTCTACGATTGAAAAGTTGTAGACATTAGGGAAGGGGAGAGGGTTAAAGCC
>WQXG01000069.1 GCA_009784975.1 Treponema sp. | reverse complement strand
CTGATAGGTACGGACGATATTAAGATAATCCACACCTCTTGATTTCTGCGATGAATGAAGGTCGGTAAGAAAATACGTGCACTTTTTTTTGAAATCCATGTTTTCTTTTCCTGTTTCGTAAATCGGTGTCGAATGCATCTCGACGTTAACCTGATCTCCGTTATCAATCGAACAGTTAACATCGAAACGCTGCCCTTTTTCCTCAATGTCACTTTTCGGCAGTTCCACGTTACGGATAGTAGCTTTCACCACCTTCTGCCCGATAACCGCAGAAATAATGTCGATGAGAACACGCTCCGCATCATTGTGCGTAAGCAGCACCTTAAAAATCCTGTCGTCGCTAGGCGGCAGAATATCCGCGTCAGGGTCAAGAAACCGCCCTTTAATACTTTCCATATAATTCTCCTTGGGGTTACCCCCGAAAAAAAGTGATTGACAGACAAAAAATCTGTCAGCTATATATGGCGCACAGATGCGTGGTGCTTGACCGAGATTCGAAGAATCTTCAAGATTTTTTTATTTTTATGGAAAAAGTGCTATACAAGTGTTTTTTTTGAGTGTTTTACTGGCAAGGGACTCACACAAAGGCACAAAGACACAGAGGGAAGAGGGGGAGAATTTTTACCACGAACACACACAAACTGGAGGAAGTCATCCGTGCCAGATGCCAAATGTTGGTGACCTATATAGAAAAACTTCAATTTGACAGCGTCATTGAATTGAATGGCACAGTGTTGTTCCCCGCAACAAGAGATCTTGGCGATATTCCCTGGTATAAACCGCCTCCAATTATCCCAAGGTCAACGTAATAACTCCCGGGATGTACATTGTTAAATGTTACTGAAAGCGTGTCATTTAGAATCGTTCCTTGCAACTCTGCAATATCATCCTCAGTTACAGGATCAACTATAAATACCCATGCGTTGCGAAAGTTATGCACCAATGGGATTCCCGTAATGGTTATAGTCATAGGAGTCGGCGGTGCGGAAAGCGTCAATGTCTGAGTTGTATTGGCAATCCCTGTTCTTGCAATGGAAACTATTACAGTTCCTGCGCTTACATTTGAAACAGTCAGCGTCCTTATAAGACCGCTGCCGGATAAAGACCCTCTTGTGGCAGAGCCGGTTCCGGAAGTAATATTAAAATCCCATGATGACAAAGAACCCGGATCTGAGCTAAAAGTAAAGTTTATTGCTGTTGTAGTTGGACTGCCAACAACGCTTGCTGTCCATGTAATTACTGCGGAAAGTGCTATCAATTCAGGCGTATTTACAATCCCTGCAGAGTCAACGGAGACCATTACAGTTCCGGCATTTACATTGAAAATATTTAATGTCCGCACAAGACCGCTGCCGGTTAAAGAGCTAATTGAGGCAGAACCGGTTCCTGGAGTAATCGAAAAGTTTAATGCTGAAAGCGTACCAGGATCCCTGCTAAAAGTAAAATTGATAGCTGTAGTTGTCGGACTGCCAACAGGACTCGCTGTCCATGTAATAGCCCCTGGAGCAGAAAGCGT
This sequence comes from Treponema sp., assembly GCA_009784975.1. Lineage (GTDB taxonomy): Bacteria > Spirochaetota > Spirochaetia > Treponematales > Breznakiellaceae > WQXQ01. The sequence continues at coordinate 7,183 of WQXG01000069.1, read as the reverse complement.
TACTGATTGAGGTGTATTTACGATCCCTGTCCAATTTACAGAGACCATTACAGTTCCGGCATTTACATTGGAAACATTTAATGTTCGCATTAGTCCGCTACCGGATAAAGATCCTCTCGTTGCGGATCCGGTTCCTGAAGTAATCGTAAAGTCAGACGCATAAAGTACACCGGGATCTCTGCTAAAAGTAAAAGTAATTGCAGTTGTTGTTGGACTGCCTACAGGATTTGCTGTCCATGTAATATCCCCGGGAACAGAAAGAGTTACTGTCTGAGGCGCATTATCAATCCAGGGCAGGCTTACAGAAACCATTACAGTTCCGGCGGTTACATTAGAGACATTCAATGACCGAACCAGCCCACTGCCCGACAAAGTACCTCTCGTAGCAGAGCCGGTTCCGGGAGTAATCGTAAAATCCGATGCAACCAGCGTTCCGGGATCCCTGCTAAAAGTAAAAGTAATAGCCGTTGTAGTCGGATTGCCGACAGCATTTGCTGTCCATGTAATATCTCCAAGAGTAGAAAGCGTCACCGTCTGCGGCTCGCTGGCTATCATAGGATGCTCAATTAAAATCTGCACAGTTCCAGCACTTACATTGGAAACATTTAAAGTCCGCGTTGTTCCGCTGCCAGATAAAGTCCCTCTCGTTGCCGAGCCACTGTCAGATATAATCGAAAAATTCGACACCGTAAGCGATTCAGGTTCACTGGTAAAAGTGAAGTTGATTGCAGTAGTAGTAGGACTGCCAACAGGGGTTGCCATCCAATTAATCAAAGTCATAGGTTCATTTGCCATAGAAGCAAATGTTCCGCTGGAACCATCGCTTTCCTTTACAGCTACAGTGCTACTAAGAATAAAAAACACCTCTTTAGCGCCTTCTGTGACAGACACCAATTGCTGAGATCTTAACCTAAGAAAATTTGAACTTGGTCTAAAACGAACAAATCCGCTGCCCGCAGTAACACCTTTAGTTACGCTTGCACCGGGTCTAATTACTTCTGAATCCGAAACAAAGGTAACATTGTTCCAGCTAATATCAATAATATCGTGAGAAGATTCGTTTCTTATTGTCAACGTTGTAATATTATCATTCTCGTTACCATTATTTTCGTTTTCACCAGATATATCACATCCAACCAAAACCAATACAAAAAACAATGCTAATCCTGTTGTTAAAATCTTTTTCACGTTTTTACTCTCCTAAAATGCCAGTGGGTTTATATTTGTAACTACAGGAATACTAATACCTGTATTGCTAATCTCAAAACTATATAATTTGCCGCGTTCCAACTCGAAAGAAGGGAACGAAGTGCGGTTACCATGACTATCGCGGGATAACAAAGAATTCATTGGCCATGATTCCGCTAAAAAAGGCAAGCTTAACTCAAAAAAGCCCATTTGCCCAAGCGTTAACCAGGCGTTTTCACGGCCTTTTTGAGGTAAAATTGCACCGTGATTTTCTACCCAAAGCTGACCGGTTGTTAAATTATGTACCTTTATAATGCCATTTACAAATCGCAGTTCGTTAACAGGCGGATCTTCGATGATTTTTAAATAGCTGCGACCGCTTTCTATAACAAAAGATATGTTAGACATAGTACGTTCGGCATGAATATATATATCATCAGCAGTACCTGCTTCTAAACGGTTTGCCAATAATATTTTATAGCGTAAATAAAATGTATCACCCAGCAATGTATCAGAACTTGCCGGGACTTGTACCTCAAGTTCTCTGCTGATTGAATCAACTGTACCTAAATATGTGGTTGGATCAAAAAACTGCGGATTAAAATTATGAAATATATCAACGTCATAAGAAGAATTGTTAAAAAAAGTAACTTTGACAAGAGCAGAGGTATTACTGCCATTGTTATTGTCAGAGTCGCAGGAAATCGCAATAATACATAACAAAATAAAAGCGATGCTTTTTATAATAATTTTTATCATATAATTTAACATCCCCTAAAGAATTGAGGTTGTCCGTGAAGTAAAACACAGACAACCTCATGACAAATTAGTTAGCAGCAAACAAACCTTCGATGTCCATTTTTTGAATAGGTGTTAATTCTGAAGCTGTAAGCTGACTAGCATCGGGTCCAGTTACCTGAATTTCGTATAACCAGTCAATTTCGACTGTACGAGGCGGCACACTGCCTGTACGTCCAGCAGCATTACCAACACCAAAATTAGAAGTATGCGTAGCGCTGAAACTTCCATCAGGATTCATTGGGAATCGAATCTGGAAAGTCGCATGACCGCCGTTAGGTCCGATAAGGAAAGATATCCCTGAAGTTTGCTGTCTCTGATCACCATTAAAAAAGCTAATACCAGTATCAGAATTATTTACAACACGAACAAAGGCACCGCCAGAAACCATGTTAAAACCATTATTTTGAGTAAGAGTTAAAAAATTCCAGGTATGATTAGTTCCAGTAATCGGAAGTTCTCTAAAAAAAGGAGTATTGGCTATTGAACCAGCAGTAAAGACAGGTTGTACGTCAATAACTTCTCCTATCATTGGGTTAAACCTACGCATTACAGGGTAAAAAACATAATCGCCGGGTTCAAGGTTTAATGCTTGTACGCTCGTATAAGGTCCAATAAAACCTAAAGTTGTTCCATTATGTGCATCTCGCCTAAGTTCAATATTCCAGGCTGTTGGGTTTTCCATATTTAAACGAGCTGCTCCTCCAGACTGCGCATTAATTTGAAAAATGTTATTATTGGTACCGGTATGGTTGTAAAAGGCATATACAACATTGAATATTTCAACACTTTGCAAGGCTTGGTTGCCGCCGGCATTAATGGCTGCGTTATATGCGGTTTCTGTTACCAAAGTTAAAACGAAATCGGCAGACGAATTAAAACCATCTCGGCTTAAACCATGGTTATTAGCATTTGCAGGTACACCCCCCAGCAAATTAGCTGTATCTGGGCGTCCTCTAAAAGCTACTAATCTTACGTTAGTATTATTGCGAACACGAATAGAGGCTGTTTGTTGGCTGGTAAAATCTACACCTCCGCTTCCACTTCCGCTACCGCTTCCGCCAGTACCGTCGTCATCATCGCATCCAGTAAAGCTAAAAATAAGCCCTACTGCCAATAAAAGCACTGAAATTTTCAGTATTTTCTTCATTTTTTTGCTCCTTTTCTTTAATTTTCACAGGAATACTCCTGAGTTTTTAGAGAAGACACCACTTCGACCGGAACTTCAAAACCCAATAATTTCCTTACTGAACTTTCCGCTGTGTAAGCCAAATGTACCCAAGACAGAAGATTGACCTGGTGTTCTGGCTCTAACATACGAAAAATACCAAGAATTTCGTTTTTATTGTCCGGCTGTGACATTTCCTCTTTGTAATCCACTGTTATTACTTTATCATTCTTTTACAATATAGTCAAGTAATTTATAAGAGATTTTTATTAAGTAAATGATATTTTTATTGAAATTTATCGATATTCTGGATATGCTGGAATCCTGTGGAAATGAATATACTTGACCGCATTCGGCAGATACGTAAAGCTCTCCGTTTAAAACAGGGCGAATTTGCAAGCAGAATCGGAATAACTCAAACTGCTCTTTCCATGATTGAATTAGAAAAAGTCGCTCTCACCGAGAAAAACGTCAAACTAATCTGCGCCACATTTGCCGTGGACGAAACCTGGCTGCGAACGGGAAAAGGCGAAATGTTCATTTCCATGTCGCCCTACGAAAAAGAGCTGCTGGAAGTCTTTGGCAAACTTACCGCCGACACCCAGGAATTCATCCTTGACATGGCACGCAACCTCCTTAAAAGACAGAGAAAATAACCACCACCTGGAAATCATCAGCTACCGTTTTGCTGCCATTTTCCCTACCCTTATGCAAATGTGTTAACTGGAAGTTTATGTGTACAGGCGCATCGGTCTGCGGGGCTGCGGGCAGGGAAAACAATTTTTGCAGCTCCCTGCGGAAGAGACTTCGTAGAAGGCTCTGTAGCAGATTCCGGCAAATGTTTTCCATGCACGCAGACCCGCAGACCGATGCGCCTGTACAAAGAGGAATTTAATTCAACACTTTTGACAAACTGCAATTAACATTCTCGCCCTATGGTCATAAGGAGTTTCGTCCCAGTCGCCAATAATATCTATTTTTTGGAAGCCCGCTTGTTTTAATATTTCCCGCAGTTCTGAGGCAGAGTAAAGGCGCTGGGTGAATGTTTTTTCTATTGTTTTGCCGTCTTTTAGCAGTATCCAGCGGTTTTTTAGGAATGTCCAGGAATCGAGGGGTTCGTATTCGGTTAAAACTTTGCAGCCTGCGCGTTCGAACCATTCGGACTCGATAAAATTTTTAACGGCGATTTCTTTGCCAAGCGTTTCGATTATGAAAGTGCCGCTTTTTTTCAGGGAATCGTATACATTGCGCAGGACCTTAAGATCATCATCTTTGTCCTGAAAATATCCAAAGGAAATATATAGATTTACAATCGAATCAAAATATTCCGGGCGGACAAATAGCCTTGAGTCGGCATGGATATATTCGATATTGAGGTTTTCGGCTTTTGCGTCTTCTTTTGCTGTTTTTAAAAAACTTTCTGTTATATCTACGCCGGTTACATCAAAACCTGTTAAAGCAAGCGCGGTGCTAATTCTGCCCAGCCCGCAGCAGAGATCCAGTATTTTGGGTTTAGATGTTAAAGGTTCGTGCCAGATTTTCTGCGATGTTTCGCCGTAAGAATTATAGCTGCAAAGGCGGATAATAGCGTCAACTACATCCGGAACTTCTGCCCAGTGAACTTCATCAAACATAATGGGAGCGAAATGCTCCCAAAATTCGGTGTCTTCAAACCATTTTTTCACAAATTACGCGACAGAAACTTCCGTCATTGGGTTTAAATATCCGGTTTGTACACAAATATTAAAAAGATGCCTTGTAATGGTTTCTTCGGTCGTTTTTACGCTTCCGTTATTGTCGCGTGTAAATCTGACAAGATACTCATCATCAGATTCCTTTAGAATATCAATATATTCTTTATTTCCGGGTAAACTCTTGATATTATAACGTTTCATACTTTTAATATCGGAAATCAAGCCTTCTTGCTTGAGATTTTTTATTTTTTTATATATTCTTAAATAATGAAAATACGACTTAAAATGTTCCTTGTTGTCCTGCCGCTGCTTATTGTCCCGCTGGTTCTGGCTGAAACAGCTTCTTATTTTCACGCGGTAAACGGGGTCACGCGCCTTGCCCGTCAGCTTTTGGGCTTTAAACTCGGCGAACTGGAAAAATTCGCGAATAACCAGTGGGCTCTTTTGGTGGAAAACAACTTCGCGGGAAGACCCGATATGGTTGATGCCGCGAAAAAAGCGGTTGAACAATATGCAAAAAGCATCATTTTAAGCGATACAGAAATTATTTTCGCGGTTTCCAGGGGTAGCACCCAGGGTAGTACCCAAGATGGCTCCGCAATGAGCACCTCTGCTCTTTCATTTAATCAGCAGGAAAAAAGCGCGCTTTTATCTCTGCTGGAAAAAGAAAACCCGGGACTTCAAAATTTTATAATAAACGGTGAAAAACGAATTTTTCAGTCTTTCTATTTTACCCCCTTTGACTGGCATATTCTGATCAGCGAAAAAGAACAGGTTTTTTACAAAGATGCTAACGCCATTGCCTTGCAGACAATCATCACCTTAAGCGCCGCCGTTTTAATCGCCGCAATCCTTCTTATATTAATAACTTCCCGTCTTATTAAACCTCTAAGATCAATTGTGCAAGCGATGAACGGTGTAATAGAAAAAGCGGATCTTGGCGCCAGGGTTGAAGTTGAGTATAACGATGAAACAGGTATCCTTGCCGGTACTTTCAATAAAATGACAGAAGCCCTCGACAGCGCATACAGTCAAATAAAACAATATGCATTTGACGCTGTTCTTGCCGGAAAAAAAGAAGAACGTATCCGCAACATTTTCCAAAAATATGTACCTAATGATGTTATCGAAAAATTCTTTGCCTCCCCGGAAAAAATGCTTGTAGGCGATAACCGCAGGCTATCAATACTTTTTTCCGACATTCGATCATTTACTACCATCTCCGAAGGTCTTGCCCCAGATGAACTTGTCAGCTCTCTTAACCGTTATTTCTCGGGACAAGTTGATGTAATTTACAGCAGAAAAGGCATTGTAGACAAATACATAGGAGATGCCATCATGGCATTTTGGGGCGCGCCGGAAAAACATGAAGATGACGCATTACAGTCTGTACTTTCCGGTCTTGACATGATTGAATCTGTAAAACATTTTAACGAAATCCAGAAAAAACTTGGCAAATGCGAATTTCAGGTTGGCATCGGTCTTAATTACGGCGAAGTTACTGTCGGCAACATCGGCAGCGAGCGCAAGATGGACTACACGGTTATAGGAGACGCTGTTAATCTCGCATCCCGAATGGAGGGGCTGACCAAAACATATCAATCCGACATTTTAATTTCCGAAAGCCTGTTTGAAGAACTGCGGAAAACATCCCCCAATGCCGGTCTTTTCTACAGACTTCTTGACACAGTAGCCGTTAAAGGCAAAACAAAGGGAGTAAAAATCTTCACCGTAAAACGCGCGCTTTCTCCCATTGAACAAAAAGCCTGGCCTTTACACAATCAGGGAATGAAACTCTATTACAACCGTTCCTTCGCCGAAGCCTGCGAAAAGTTCAAAGAAGTTCTTGCCATCCTTCCCAAAGATTTCAACGCAGAAAACCTGTACAACAGATGCAGGGAATATGCCGCAAACCCGCCGCCTGAAAACTGGAACGGGGTTGAGGTGATGAAGACTAAGTAACCAGAAATGTATGCCTAAAAAATTTTACTTGGGGTCCTGTCAGAGAAAAAAGCACCGCGCGGAGGCGGCACTTTTTTCTCTGCCGGCGCGCGCTAGGGATAATCCCTAGCGAAACCTTTATCTCATAGACTTTCTTTTTGCGCCACGCACCGCTGCTTTTATTTATCCACACGCTGCGCGTGCAACCTTTTGCGCCCCTCAAGTATTATTCTGGGCATACATTTCTGAGCAGCAAAATGATAGTCACCGGGCTATCTCGAAATCGCTGAAGCCCCAGGAGTATTGCACTGGTTTTTGCTGGAACAGCTGCGTCTTTGTTATATCTTTTACGCTGTTTAAAACATATCCGCTTAATTGCAGTACGCTGATGCTG
>WQXG01000068.1 GCA_009784975.1 Treponema sp. | reverse complement strand
GGCTGCGGGCAGGGAAAACAATTTTTGCAGCTCCCTGCGGAAGAGACTTGCATCCGTAGGATGCTAGGCTCTGTAGCAGATTCCGGCAAATGTTTTCCATGCACGCAGACCCGCAGACCGCTGTGCCTGTACGGAGAGGTATAGGTTCTAGCATTTCAAAAGGTAATTGATACCGCTTTTCTGCAGCAAACAATTGCACCTAACAATACCATATATGTTGTCAAAAAAATTGACAGACGCGGGACTCGAACCCACCACCTTCAGCTCCGGAGGCTGACGCTCTATCCAGATGAGCCAGTCTGTCGTTTATTATAATTTACCTTAAAATGGCTCTAAATGTCAAGGAATTGCAGCTTGTTATTGGTTTTTGACTGTGGTACAATGAAAAAGATGTACAAAACTTATCAAAAACCTGTTGTGACGGCCTCTGTGGATGTAAAGGTTCCCCCGCCTAAAATATCAAAATTCTTTATTTTTATTGTTTCTATCCTGAGTAAGGTGTATTTATATATTCTTTTTGGCTTTGCGAAGATTTTGCTAAGAGGCGATGATATTTTATTTGACTTTTTCAGGCGTACTTTGTCCAAAGAAAGCAGGGGAATTGTCGCTTTCAGGCATCCTGACGGCAGGGAACCTCAGCTTTTGTCATGGTTTTTTCTTTACAGATTGAGGGCGCTTGCCGCAAAAAAAAGAATTAGGTTTGCGACAAGGCCTCATGCTATTTTTGTGTATGGATACGAAGTTGTAAGATGGGGCGGATGGGTTGCAAGATTGTTTATGCCTAATTTGGGAGCAATCCCTATTCATCATACAAAACTTGATTCTAAAGGTATGGCAAGAATTTATAACAGCGCGGTTGATGGTCCCTATCCTCTGGCTCTCGCCCCAGAGGGGCAAGTTTCCTACTCAACAGATACAGTGCCGCGGCTGGAGCATGGGGTAATAAGAATTGGTTTTCATGCGGCAGAATTGCTTGCTGTTAAACAACAAGCTGTTAACGAAAATTGCGCTTTTGAGATTTTACCGTTGTCTGTTCATTTCCGTTACGACAATTACGGAAAATCTGCAATGTTCAAACTTCTTTCTAAAACAGAAAAATTGTGCAATATAATAAATAACAATATTTCTTTTAATGAAAGACTTGAACTTGTAAGAGAACGTATCCTGGAAATTAACGAAGAAAGATATAACATTAAAAAAGAAGATAATGTTCCGTTTAAAGACAGGCTGGAAAAAGTAATAGAAACTGCTTTGGAAACTGCGGAACAAATACTCGGTATAAAAAAAGAAGGTGATTTTTTTGCAAGATTATACAAGGTGCGTCATGATTGCTGGGACAGAATCTTTATACCAGGCTATGATAATTTAAAAAAAGTTTCGATGTTAAAACGCAGCGTAATGGACATAAAAGCAGGGGAGGGCTGGTATGCTTCCCGGCATCAGGAACTTGCGGATTTTGGCTGGTATTTTAAATGCCTGATTCCAAAAGATAACGATCCTCTTCATTTAAAAGTTGAGTATGTGCAAAACCTTTTTGATTTTGCAAGCAGAACGATGGGTGGCGCATTTTCTCAAAGAATTAATATACAGCCGGCAAAAGTGATAATAAAAGCTGCGCCACCAATTAATTTAAGCGAACGTCTTTCTTTGTATAAAACTGACAGAAAAACGGCTGTTTTGGATGCTGTTTCAGATCTTGAAAAAGCATATCTAAATTGTATACTGGAAACAGGGGCAGAAACCCAAGGAGAAAATTATTAAAATCGAACTTTTTACATTTTGCGATTTTGCGCAGGAAAACGGCGGCAAACTTACGATTGTAGGAACATTTGACAATATTGTTTCACGTAACTTTCCGTGTGTTCATCCGCAGCTTTCGGTTGTCATTCGGATTCGTTTTGACACATTGGAATTCGGAAATCATCCGTTTAGAATTGAAACGCGCGATCTTAACGGAGAGACAAGCATGGAAACAATTAACGGTAATCTTGATGTTAAAGGAGTTGGAAACGCTTCTGTGGTTTCGCATCTTGTTTTCAGCATTTCAAATCTGCATTTTAAAGAGCCGGGTATTATTAACATGGTGCTTTTTGTAGATAACAAGGAAGCAGGTTTTATTCCGTTGTATATCAGAAAAGCAAATTAGTGTCTGTCTGTAAACGCTTGTTAAAGATACCTTCTTTCCGGGCTGTTGTGTACAGTTGCGTATAACTCAATGTGCTGTTTTGCAGTGCTGCCGGAAATTTTATGCATTAGCACTTCTTCTACCTGGAAGAGCCCCACTTCGCTTGACATTTTTACATCAATGCGGATTGGTTTTTCTTTTCCTGCCGCAATGCTGACATCTTCTATTGAGCTTGCAGAATACTGATGTATGTGTCCGACACGCGGAGGATGAGCCATTGCGATAGGAATACGGGCGCGGCCTTTTGTCATATCGCAGCCGTCGGCAATTTGCACGATACCTGCTTCCAGAGAAGATATATTTAATGTGCCCATGTGCCCTGCGATACCTTCCATCGCTACACCTTTAATCATTATTTTTTTGCTTAAATTATTTTCGAATAAATCCTGAAGGATTTTATCGATAACAGGCTGTGCTATAATTGTACTGTGCAATTCATGATTGGCGCGTCCCATGCACATTCCAACATCATGAAACATTGTAGAAATCATTACAGATAACAGGCTGTCTTCAAAGTCGCCGCATTTATCATTTTCCAGCGTTGTTTTAATGCCGGCATTTTTAAGAAGACGCAGCATTAAAAGCGCGTTATGTGTAACTATTCTCATGTGAACAGGACCGTGATCATTAAAACCAAGCCTTACAATCGACACATTGTTTGCAAATTCCTGAAGAGCCTGAAGCTCTTTGTTTTGCAAAAGCATTTTAAGCCCCTTAACCGCAAAACCTGAAAGGTTAAATGCTTCTGTTATATCGATTAACTTGTTGTCAATATTTAATTCCTTTGGCGATTTCATATATACTCCTTTTAGTTTAATTTGAACGCAGATAAATATAATTAATTTCCGCGCCTTTCATATTGTCAAAATATAAATTTGTAAAATCCCAGCGGTTATTTATTGCCCAAAAACCGCGTGATCTCATTAAATGAATCATGGGAAGCTGTTCCATCAATATTGATTGAAACTCATCCCAAATTACCTGAGCTTTATTATGATCAATTGTAAATTTTCCTTCGTTGTAAAGATAATCTATGCGCGCTTCCCATTGTGTCGCGGGAGTTGTCTGATTGGGATTCCAGAGATGAAGATTTGCAGAAGAAGGCCAGACATTGCTGCCCTGACTTGGAAAAATATTGGAGCCGGAAAGGGCTATTAAAGTTGAATCCCACTCAAATGAGCTAAAAAGCATTTCTACCTGTTTTTGAAAATCTACGATTCTGATATTAACTTTAATTCCCAATTTTGAAAGTTCATCCATTATAATGCTTGCGGTATCCTGATAAATCGAACTGTCACTCCTTATTGTAATGTCAAATTCTACAGGACGATTTTTGCTGTCGCGCATAATTCCAGCCGCATCTCTTTTAATATTGATAGAGGAGAGCAGAGCGAGCGCTTTTTGCGTATCATAAAGATATTGAAGCGTAATAGAAGGATTGTAAAACGGATTTGGCTCAGGGAAAATATTAACTTTAGGTTCGGCAAGCCCCCTAAAAACTTGCGCGTTAATTCTATCGCGGTTTAAAAGACAGCTCATTGCCTGACGGAATTCTTTTTGTACAAACCATTCATATTGAGGTTTGTTATTGTTAACAGGATTCTGATTAAATGTCCAGAAGGGAGCGCCCAAACCTCCTTCGGAATTAAATACCGTATATTTTTTATTTTTTGTATTTAATAATGTGTTTATATCTTCCGGACGTAAACGGTAAGAATCGATGTTTCCGTTTTTAAAAAGCAATAATTGTGTATTTTCCTCCGGAATAATGCGGACTATATTTTCTTCGATATATGGAATAGAAATGCCGTTTTCATCTTTGTTCCAGTAATTTGGATTTCGCCTGAAAACAAGCCTTTGCCCTGGATTATACTGAACCAAAAACCATTGTCCCATAGATGGAATTGTTTTGGGATCAACTGAAATATTAAAAATACTCCTTACGCCTTCCGCTCCACCTGATATTTTTGCTGGTTCATATAAATGACGGGGACCGAAGATCATGTTGGTCATCAAAAGAGGATCCGCGATTATTCTTGGAAATAAAAACGCAAAACTTAATTCATCAATTTTTTCTATTGGTATACGCGCATCAGTGCCGTCAGGCATAGTCAGAAATTGTCCGTAATAACCGGAACTCTGACAGGCTGGATCACCTTCAATTTCATCATACCAAAATATAACATCATCGCTTGTAACTTTAACATTTTTATTTTCTATATTGATGTTTTTGTTACTTCGCGCAAACATACGCCTGAAAAAACGCGTGAATGCATTTCCAGCCTTGGCATCTTCATCCGGATTGTAATATGACCAATAAAGATCATCGCGCAAAGTATAAATTACCCGCATGGTATTTGCGCGTTCATCGGCAATTATTTCATAACTCGCAATGTTTGGAACCCATTCCCTTCTTATAACATCATAGTCAAGAAAATAATCCAGCATACTGCTAACTACAGATTTTGTAGAAGAATCCTGCTCCCCGACAAGTATATTAAAACTTTTTGGATCTTCGTTCATTACAGAGTACCATGTGCCGCCAAGTTTTCCCGGCAGAAATTCCTGTCCCAGCCAGGGCTTTGTCACAGTTTTCGCAAGCAGTTCGGCAAGACCGTCAGGATTATAATTTTCAAGTTCCTCAAGAGAAAGTTCTTCATGCCTTATACATGAAATATTAAGGATTAAAATAATTGATAATAATATTGATATTTTCTTCATAGGTTAATTTTAAGAATAAATCATGCATTTAGTCAATTGTTATCCGGAAAGGAATCATGGGTAATACGTCACTGTTAAAAAATGCCCTGTCTTTTGGATTATCTGCCCATGCATAAAGGATATTTTTTGGGTTTTTTACAGAAGAATAATCAATAAACAGGCAATTTGGCTCAATAATTACGGCAGGCAACCGCGTTGTTATATCGTTTTCTGTTACACTGATAAATGCGTCATCTGTTATTGATTTTAATCCTTTTGCGCAATTATCAAAATATAAATAAATATGTTTATTTTTTTTCACATAGTTTTTAAACATAGGGCCCGGCGATGAGTTTTCTGCCCCAAAAACAGTTTTATCCGCCGCCATAAAAAGCCTGAATCCAACATCCTTTTTATTGACAGGATGTATGTCGTTCCATTCGCCTAGTTCAAGAGCGCAAGCCATGCCGGTATCAGGAAGGCTGAGGGTCTGCTTTTGCGCTTCGCGTAAAATCGCCCATCGTGATTGCTCATTGTTTTCCGCTTCAGGGCAAAAGGTTGGCAGTTGTACAAAAATAAACGGCAGTACACATCCGTATCTTTGCCGCCAGCCGTTTATCATCAATTTGAAAAGATTTTCGTATTCGCAAGGGTTTGCTTCGTTTGATTCTCCCTGATACCAGATAACTCCCTTTAGCGGAAACTTTAAAATTGGTGCAATCATCGCGTTGTAATTGCCGATTGGTTTTCGCTGCGGGAAAATTTCCAAAGGACGAGGTTTTAATGAAGCGCCGATACTATATTTCCATGTGCCGCAAAGTTCGATTGTTTTGTTATCTGAAAATATACGAAAAGGTTTATCTTTAGTTACGCAGCAATCTCCGTTTCTGCAAATAACCCTAATTGTTATTCTGTTAATTCCTTTTTTAATATCTGCAAAATATTTTCTTGGCGGATAACGATAAGCGGTACTGCCGATTTCTTTGCCGTTAATGTAAACTGTGTCGGCATCAACGATTGTGCCAAGCCAGACTTTCGCGTTTTTTAAATCGGCATCCGATTCAAAATCTTTGGCAAACCAGACCGATCCGCAAAATTCACTTTGTTCAAAGTATCCCGGTAGAGTAATATATTTCCAGCATGAAATATCTGTTTGCTGTTTTTGCCATTCTTCGATAATACCTAAATCTTTTAAATCCAGATTAGATTCCCAATCATGAATGGCAATATCTGATTTTTCTTCGTTTTTTTTACTCGCGGATATTTTTAAAGGATAATCCGCAAGATCTTCTATACTCATCCACGATTCAACCGGAGTGCCTCCCCATGCGGTGTTTACAAGTCCTATAGGCACGCGGTATTTTTCATACATATTTTTAGCGAAAAACCATGCTGCTGCAGAAAACCCGCCGAGTGAATTTGCAGATGCAACAGTCCAGCATCCGCCTGAAATATCATCGCAAGGTTCAATAAAATTGTAGATCTGAGGAACCGCAAAATGTCTGATTGGCGGATAATCTTTAATTTCCCATTCATCGCCAAAGTCGTCTTTAAGGCGCAGCATCGGCATCTCCATGTTGGATTGCCCCGCGCACAGCCAAACATCACCTATATAAATATCTTTTAAATATAAAGTTTCCTGTCCGCAAAAAATCGTCATTTCAAAAGGACCGCCCGCGGCAGCAGGTTCAGTTATAAAAAGCCACTTCCCGCTGATATTTTCTGATTCGTAATTTTTACCCAAAAAAGCAGCGGATACCTTTTTACGGCTCCAAACCGGAAAGCGAACATCTCTTTGAATAACCATACCGTCGCTTAAATACGGCGACAGACCTAAATCTTTAATCATATATAGGTTTTATTTTATCACTTTTTGCGATATAATGAAAGTTATGGAAAACGGATTAAAGGATATTTTTAAAGATTCATTTTTGACAGGCGCCGCCGTCAGCCGCGCTATTCTGGAACAAGAAGCAGCGGACGAAACAATCACACGGCATTTTTCTTCCCTCACTGCCGAAAACGCAATGAAGTTTTCTCTGCTCCAGCCGCAGGAAAATATTTTTGACTGGAACGAGGCGGATTTTATCGCAAATTACGCAAGACGCAAAAATATAAAAATGCGCGGGCACACCATTATTTGGCACAATCAAACACCGGAATGGCTTTTTCTTGAAGGAGGAAATAAAGTTTCAAAAACAACACTTTTTAAACGGCTTGAAAATCATATTGACAAAGTTAGCGCCCGTTACAATGATATAGTTTACGCATGGGATGTTCTAAACGAAGCAATTGATACCGACAGCAGCGATTTTTGCGCTGACAATTATTTTAGGAATAGCGAGTGGTTTAAAACAGGCGGCAGAGAAATCTTCGAGTTTGCTTTTAAATGTATGAGAGAAGCAAGTCCAAAAGCCAAATTATTCTACAACGATTACAACAACGAATCCGGCGCTAAACTTGATTCAACCTTGCGTTTTCTTTCATCAATGCTTGATGCCGGTGTTCCCATCGACGGTGTTGGCATACAGGGTCATTGGTACTACAATTTCCCCGATGAAAAAACTTTACGCCATGCTATCGAAAGTTATTCCGCGCTTGGACTTGAAATTGAATTTACAGAAGTTGATATTTCCGCATACAGGTGGGATGAAGCAAAAGAAAGCGCCGATTTTTTTCCAGCCATGCCCAATGAAAGATTTTTGGAACAGCAGCAAAGATTCATAGAAATATTTAAAATTGCATCCGAATACAAATCTGTAAAAAACATCACAACATGGGGAATAGCAGACAATTACACATGGCTGGGCAATTTCCCTGTGAAAAATAGAAAAAACTGGCCGTTGTTATTTGACGAACAGTACCGCGAGAAACCTGCGGTTACGGAGTTGTGCGCAAGCCTTTAAAAGTGTTAGAACCTAATCCCTCTCCGTACAGGTATGCCGGTCTGCGGGTCTGCGTGCGTGGAAAACATTTGCCGGAATCTGCTACAGAGCCTTCTGCGAAGTCTCTTCCGCAGGGAGCTGCAAAAATTGTTTTCCCCGCCCGCAGCCCCGCAGACCGCCACGCCTGTACACAGGTTAGCAGCTAACAATTTTCCTAAATAGGAAATGTGGTAGCAGCTACCCTTTCCGCAGCCCGCTGTGCCTGTACTCAGGTTAGTAGTTAACAATTTTCCTAAATCGGTAGCAGCTACCAACCCTCAAACTCTTCGTTCGTGTCTGTTCGTGTTTTGCCAACGAAGTTTCTAGGCGGTTCGTGGTAAAAATTCTTCCTTCCTCCCTGTACAGGTTAGTAGCTGCAATCAAACCCATCAAACAATTGCTTTTTCATATTTTTGAACATATTTATCCAGCACTTCATTTATCATAGCCTGATATTTAACATTGTTTTGTTTTGCGTGTTTTTTAAAAAAATTAACGCTGCCGCTGTTTAATGTTATGGTTATTTTAACCTTTGGTTCTTTCTTTAATAACTTTTCGGGTGGAGGTAAAAAATCTGCTATTATTTTTCCTTCAAGTATTGCTTTTGAAATATTTTTTGGCGCATCAGTGTAAATATCATTTCTTTTCTTTGTCATATTTTTTTCTCCCTTCTCTCCAATATCCAGCTCCAATTATTCGGATATTATTATTTCTCATGGTAAACCTTACGGTTAAAATGCCATTTCCATCATTTCCTATACAAAAAAAAACGTTCTTCTTTTTCTGAATGTTTTATATCTTCAATAATAATGCGTTTGTCATCAAAAAAAGCCTCTTGAGAAGTTTCAAATGAGACTTTATGCTTTTTAATATTGTCAAGATTTTTGTTCTCGTCCCATTCAAATGTCATACATATAATTATATGTATAAAGTGCCATTTTGTCAATACTCATATATTGGTATGTCAAAAATATTAAAAGTGTTAGATCCACCCCCTCTCCGTACAGGCGTGGCGGTCTGCGGGTCTGCGTGCCGCAAAAACTTTTGCAAAGAGTCTGCCTATGAGCCTGCTGCGCAGTCTCTCCGGCAGAGAACGGCAAAAGATTGTTTTT
>WQXG01000067.1 GCA_009784975.1 Treponema sp. | reverse complement strand
TACATCGAGAGTTATTATAACCGGGTGCGTATGCATTCGGCACTTGACTATGTTGCGCCTAATGATTATTATTTAAGCAACATAGCAGCTTAACTTTGTGTACTTGATGGGGGCAAGCTCAGTTCGTCGGTAATCTCAAACCATTCTCCATTTACGCAATAGCTTTCATACACTCCTTGAATTAAGTGTTCAGCCTTAGCGCAATTGTCGAATTTATACGCAAATAGCGTTTCGAATTCACCAGGCATTTTTAGCCCCAAACCATAATAACGCTCGTCTACATTTTTTGTAGTAATACCAATTTTATATGGCATCCTTCCTGTTTCTGGATTTTTAATCCATTCATTGTAAACAACATAAAGCAAACCTTTCATTGTTCTTCTCCTTATATATTATTTATATAATTATTTTATAAATTGCAAAATAATAGATACAATTCCAGCTAAACCAGATATAGTTAAAATAACTGGTTGGAAAAAACTGAGACGTCTTTGAAATATTTTGCCTTCATAACGGCTACGAATAGCTTTGTGTTGAGGGCTATCAAATAAACATTTATATGCATCACAGATGATTAAGTTTTTATCCCCACTCAGTTTAGATTTCTCGGATAAACGAATCCATCCATGAGGAATATCTGAATTGGGTGGTATTAATCCTTGAGCATTTCGTCGTACAGGTTCTTCAAGTGCGTGCAATTCGTTTTCACAAGCCAAACGAAAATCATCTACAAGACCATACCACCACCATTTTAAACTAAAATCTTTGAATCTCATAATTACTCCTTTAAAATATCGATTTGTATAAACCGTCAACTTTTCCCGCTCCCCATACAAGGAGCGTCTGCACATATTAGAGCCGTGCAATACTCTTACCTCTTTTCTATTTCTACTGCCCAAACGGCGAGTTTCCGCTTGAGCTTAGTCCTCTGCCGGTAGTGGTATCAATGTGATCTGTTTCCCATGCTGTGGTGTTACGTTGTCTTGATAAACCTGTTGCAACAACGTGATGTCTCACGTTTGCATAGTTTCTTAACGGAATTCCATCTGCATCAACCCCTGTTTCTTCTGCGCCATAAATGATGCCGCTATTTTGCCCGTTAAGAGGTTGTTTTCTGAATGTTCCATAAAATGCTTCAACTCCACCACCAGTGGTACTTGCGGTATTTCCGCTAATTATCCCACCATGCATAATAAAAGTTGGATAATTTCCTGGATTATAAACATAAACACCACCACCATAGCGAGCACTGGTATTTCCGCTGATTACTCCACCATACATTATAAAACTTCCTGATGAAAAACGTACACCGCCACCTCCAGTATTTGTAGCAGTTCCAGTAGCAGAGTTTCCAGTAATTTTTCCTCCATTCATTGTAAACGCTCCTCCATCGACTGAAATACCACCACCACCACCATTTGAAGAATTCCCAGAAATTGAACCTCCATTCATAATAAGTATTGGTCGAGGTAACATAATATTAGAATATAAAATGGTAATGCCACCACCGTAACTCGAAATAGAATGATTTCCACTAATTTTTACGCCATCATTAATAATTAGAATTGATCCGCTTTGAACCATAATAATCGACCTATTATTCCCATTCCTCCCCAAAAGCGAAACATTCTCATCAAGTATAAGTGTTATCCCCGCATTAACTGTAAACATACTCCCATTTGAACTTAGCGAAACTGTTCTCTCCTCACCATATCCCTGCAATGTAATACCAACTGTTCTGCCGGAATAACCAAGCGTTGTGGGATCAATAGTTTCATCCCCTCCCAGAACAATGATAAATTCATCCCCTGTAACCGCGTTAGTTGATATATATGAAAGTGACATCGCAAGATTCTGATTACCAACTTTATCGTCATTTCGGTACAATCCCGGACTAAGCGCATCATTTGGTTCACCGTTTGCAATTGGACCATAATCAGAAACGCCGTTTGCATTCTTCGCTCGCAATCGTACGTGATAAGTTGTTCCGCCTGTAAGGTCAGATATAATTGCCGTAGTATTTTCGGTCGTTGTTACGAGGGTTGCAGGCGAACCTATCCCGTAATAAACTTCATATTCGTCCGCTCCGGCAACCGCTGTCCAGGAAACTGTTAACTGACGGAAATCCGAAGTTATTACTGGAGTCTCGGGAGTTCCAAGCGGTTTTCCGCTGACAACAGCGCTTATGTTTGTGAATCCGCTAGTATTTTTTCCTCTAACCCAAACATAGTAAATAGTCCCATTTACAAGACCATTTAATGATTCGTTTGCTGCCATGACTGTTTGTACAGGGCTTGCCGGCATTGTGTTTACAGTATCATAATAAACCTCGTACTCATCCGCTCCGGCAACTGAAGCCCAGCTTAATGAAATTTGTCCATTACCTGATGATAGTGTAACAACTCCAATGCTGCCGATTGGTTTTGCAGTTGCAGAATTGCTCATCAATCCGGTTCCTGTAGTGTTTTTTCCTCTTATCCATACATTATAATTTGTTCCATTAACAAGACCGGAAACAATTGTTGCCGTTAACGGTGCATCTATTGTTTGAGTTACATTCTGCGGCGGATTTGCGCCAGTTCCAATAAATATTTCGTACTGATCCGCTCCGCTTATTGCAGTCCAATTTACGGTTAATTGGCTGTTACCGGAAATTAAAGATGGTATTGGCGCATTTGCAATAGGCTTACCACTTGCCGCAGGGCTAAAGTCACTTGCACCGGAATCATTTTTTGCTTTTAGCCAAACAAAATATGTTGTACCGTTATCTAAACCGCTAATTGTTGCGGAAACAGAAGCGCTTATATCCGCACCATGTTTTAGAGCTGATGTTGTATTATTCTCATCTGCCAGCCAGATTTCGTAAGCTGTTGCGCCTTGTACTGCTGTCCATGAAACATTTAGCTGCTCATTACCAATGTTTATTACAGGCAGCAAAGGAGTTTGCGGAGGCACTGCAAATATTTGAGGCGTTCCGCTTGCCATAGGACTAAAGCCGCTTGTTCCAATACTGTTTTTAGCTTTTATCCATACATAGTATGTGGTTTCATTTGTCAAATCTGAAATAATTGAGGATAGAGCAGAAATATTATCTGCGAGTTTAACTGCATCAGCAGAATTATTTGCAGTACCAATCCAAACTTCATAAACATTTGCGCCCTCTATTGCCTGCCAGCTTACTGCAAGCTGTTCATTACCCGCACTGACTATCGGCGCTGTTTGCGGAGCAGATGGAATAGCGGCAAACGCAGAAGGTGTTCCGCTTGCCATAGGGCTAAAATCACCTGTACCTATATTGTTTTTTCCTCTTATCCATATAAAATACGTTGTCCCGTTAGATAAACCTGTAAGCGTTACAGACGTACCGGTTACATCTGCTCCGTATTTTTCTGCAGATACAGAGTTGTCGGAAGTGCCTGTCCATACTTCGTAAAATAACGCGCCATCTGACGGCTGCCAGCTAATATCCAATACCCCGGAACCGATAATTACCTGCGGCACTGCCGGTGTTTCCGGCAATACAGAAAAAGCAGAAGGTGCCGCATTTGCACTGGGGCTAAAGCCGCTTGTGCCTGCAAGATTTTTTGCTCTTATCCAAACATAATATGTTGTATTGTTAACCAGTCCTGTAATGACAGTTTCTGTAACAGCAAAATCGCCGCCGTACTTTTGCGCATCGGCAAGATTATCAGATGTTCCAACCCAAACTTCGTAAGCGGCAGCTAATTCTACTACCTGCCACGAAACAATCAGCTCGCGGCTTGCGATAATCAATACCGGCTGCTGAGGAGCAATTGGCGCAACTGTTGGGATCCGCGGGGTTCCAGCTTCAAGAGGGCTGTAATCGCTTTTACCTGCGCTGTTAACCGCACGTACCCAAATATAATAGATAACATCGTTTTCAAGATTTTGAATAACGGCATTTGTTTTATCATTTATAATTTCCGGCGCGGACGGTCTCATTGTCGATGTATTGATATATACTTCGTAATAAACAGCGCCGCCGGTTTGTTCCCAATTTACTGTTAGCTGGTTTATACCCGGTATTATTACAGGTCTTTCCGGTGCGGCTGGAATTTCATTTTCTGGCCAGGGTATACCGCGGGCGCGGGGGCTGAAATCACTGTATTCTGAATTGTTACGCGCTTTTATCCATACATAATATACTGTTTTATTGATAAGTCCGTCCAATACAGTAGTGGTAATTGAAACTGTTTTCTCCGGCAAAGACGGCGGAGTTTGTGATGTGCTGATATAAACTTCATAATTTTCCGCGCCGTTTACCGCTGTCCAGCTTACTGTTAAAAGACCGTCTAAAGCGGCAACAACCGGTGTGCCGGGCGCAGTAATGGATGGACTTGAATTGCTGCCGGAATTATTTCTTTGTGAATTTATATCGCCTTCAAGACTGCATGACAAGGTAAACATCAGCATGAATAAAACAATCACTATACAATTTAATAAACCGTGTCTGTTCATTTAAAGCCCCTTTATTTAAAGCGGTAGATTATGCCTACAGCCAATTTATTGCTTACCTGATTAAAATTGGTGCGCAAAGTGTAAGTAATATTAATAAGATTTCCTATATTGATACCGGCAAATGCGTCAAAAGCAAAAATATTTACAGGTATTTTTTCTTCGGGAAAAGTATATTCGCCTGTCATATAACCGGCTCCGGCTCCGAAAAAACAACCGCTATTTTTCTTAAAAGGTATAAAGAATCCGTAATGAATATAGGGATAAAATGAATAATATTTTTCTGCTTCCGCGTTTCCGCTTATCATGCCGTAATCAATTCCCAATTCCACAAATTGATATTTAAAAGGCGAAATGGTTCCGTGCAATGAACCTATTATCCAGGGCGCGGAAAAAGATGTTCCTGCGGAAACACCTACGCTCCAAAACCTTGAAGGATCCCTGAACATGGCTGTGCGTGAACGTCTGCCGTTTAAAAGCTGTGCAAGTTCTTCCATCAGATATATTCCATCATCTATTATGCGGTAATCACGGCTGTCTCCGGCAAGCTGTCTTCCGTCTTCTACATGAAGTATTTGCGCGGTAAAAATATTCATGTTTCCAAGACGGCGCACTTCTGCAGAAAGCACATACTCGGCGTTTATCGCGCGCCCAAGTGCCTTTGCTCCTTCTTCGGCAGTTGCTCCCTGCATTTGAAAATTCAATTCTCTTAACGCGCTTAACATGGCAGTTGTTCGCGGCAGAACAGCATACATGCCGATATTGGCTATTTCAACAGCGAGTATATGTGCCAGTGTTTCTGCTTCCTGCGCATTAACTCTGGTATCAGTTACGCTGAAAGGCGCGATAGCCAGCCTGGGAAGCCGTGAAGTATCCCTGCGCGAAGCGGCTACCATCTTAGCTGATATAACAGGCAATAAACTGCGGACATCTTCGATATTTCTGTAAACACGGTAATCTCCGGCAAGCTGTTCAAATGTTTCAACATTAACGATTGTAGCAATGATCAGATTACTTCTTCCCAAACGGCGAATGTGACCGGAAACAACAAAATCTGCATTTAACATTCGTCCGATACGGGCAATCGTGTCTGAATCGGTATAACCGCTCATCTGAAAATTCTGTTCGGTAATCATGGCATTTACCACATTGGTGCGGGGAACTATCGTAAAGGCATTTTCAATTTCTTTCTGATGCGAAAAAAGAGCCGCTATTGTCTCACCTTCCTGTCCTGAACCGCCGGTAAAAGGCAAAATACCAAGACGCGGCTTACTCTGGGGAAAAATAAAACCCAAACAGCCTAAAAACAACAAGACAACCAACACTATTCTGCGCATGAAAATCCCTCTTTTTTGCTTTTTATTAACAAACCCATCTGCTTTAGAAAAATATTGAATACAACATAACGTGACAAACCTATAATATCACATTATTATGTGTTTTTCCAGTGATTTTCACGTAATTATGTTATTTTCTTAAATATGTCCAGTTTTTCGAAGAGATTAAAATCAGAAATTGAATATATATGTCTTAACAGAAAAGAATTTGCCGCAAAAGCAGGTATAAAATTACGGGCTTTGGATACCTATTTGGGTCCCCAACAATCCATGCCGCCTGCTGATGCTGCGGTTAAAATCGCCTCTGCCCTTGGGGTTTCCGTTGAATACCTTATTACCGGCAAGGAATACCGTCAATCTGTGGATATTTCCAATTATTTGCAATTTAAAGACATACTGGACGATCTGTCGGTCTTACCCGATGAAACCCTTGTTACAATAAAAACAGTGATAAAAACATTTGCGGACAGGGAACGCAGGAAAAAGACATAAAAAAAGACGATGCGCCTGGACGTCTGGGTCAGTGACCCGGCTGCGCACCGTCTGATAATTGAGAGGTACTCCCTCCCTGCTTGTGTATATAGTATCGGTTTGTTTCAAACCGGACTTTAGAGGAAAATCTGCTTATAAGAGTAAAACTTCAACCCTTGACAATCAGGCTATACGTTTGTATAGCTGTATAAAAATTAAATCAAGCTTCTGCACTCTAAATAAAAGCGTTTTTCGCAGGAGTGCCCCATGGAAAAACTTTTTCGCGGCAGAGGGCCAAGGCGGGCAACGGTTTCAAAAAGCCCCGATTTCTGAACAGGCGGCAGCAGAATACCGGCAGATTTGCGATCCTTCAGCGAAGCGAGGCGGAAAAGTTCTTTTTCATCATGAATATAGTCGATAAGCTGAGGTTTGTCCCCAGCATAGGCATCCAAAAGCGGCTGCAGGCACGCTGTGGCTATCCCGGAAGCAGACGTTTCAACAAGCGCATATCGCCCCTGCGAAACAACGCCGAAACAATTTGCAGCAACAGTGGTTGCAGCGGCTGGAGTTGCAGCAACAGGAGTTGCACATAACACAGAAAGTTCTTCCAGGCTGTTAATGTTGCGGCAGGAAAAATCCGGCAGTTTGGAAAGCACAGAAACAGTTTCATCAAAACCTGCATCCAAAACAAGGCGGTGTATCGGTTCAAACTGTATTGCAGGATCGTAAATATTTTCTATCTCTACCAGCGCATAACGGCAGGGATGATCTTTCTCTCCTCTGCGTTTATATTCTTCCCAAATACCCTTTGCCGCGGCAAGCGAATGGTTGCCGTCGCCGACGGCGAAAAGGAACGGAGGGCGTCCCGCAATCCCCGCCGCAAAACTATGGTCATAGCGGCTGTGGGAGCGCCAGTATAATTCATCAAGTTTTTCGCAGATTAAATCGATGTCTTTTTCCGCATCAATGAACCAGCCTGTTACGCTGCCGCTGTCCATCATTAACTGTGTATTGTAGCAGGGGTCTTTCACCAGATCGCCAATTGCCGGCAGCAGGCTGTCCGTGTCGTCGTCAATGAGCAAAAGTACGTGGGGGAGTTCCAGCGGCGCTCCGCGGCGGATGTCCATGCGGGGAGGCAGGCGTTCCGGCACCGTGCCTTCGGTGCTGCGGATTAGCGGGCGTGCATCGGGATGCCATTCATATTGATCAAGATCGATAGCCGCCACAAGCCCGCGCCGTTTTTTCTGGAACGGCGTATCTCTTTCAATATAAATAAAGCCTTTTTTCGGCTCCCCAAAAACGCCGTTTTGCAGATAATTTTTCATCGTAGAATGAATATCCGTTATTCTTTGCTGCGCGTCCTCATCAGAAAGAAACACTTCAGGGAAAATAAGGTTCAAAGTTGACGGCGCGCCGTCCGCGATAGCTTTTGCCCTTTCCCAATAATCCCTATCCTGCGTAAACTGATCGCAGGCAATCACCGCCCACTTCTGCAAGTCGCCCGTCCTTGGCAATAAAATTGATGGTATATGGAGACCTAATCTGTTCATATAGGCATTATAGCGGAAAACGGTAGCAGCTACCAGATCGGAAATTTGGTAGCTGCTACCACTTTTGGCTAACGGTAGCAGCTACCAGTTGCCGGAATTGGTTGCTGCTACCAACCGCAACCCCATCACTTTAAAAGCTTCCTTGCGGCGGCGATGGTGCCGCCGTGCAGGGTTGTTATGTCGTTGGTGATGATCATTGCTGCTGCGTCAAGCCGGTGGATTTCCTTGATGATTTCTTCCTTGCCTTTGCGCTTGGCAAAAATCATAAGGACGGATTTTTGTGAGTCTCTGCCCTGCGCCTCCATTGTGGTGACCGCGTAACCTTTGTCCCGCAGGGTACCGGTAATCAAATCGGATTGATCCATTGATACAATAGCCTGGATCAGCACTCTTCCCATCGCGATGCGGCTTTCTATTCTGGAGCCAACATAAACTCCCATGGAAAAACCAAGACTGAACATTACGCCTTTAATCGGCGCGTCTGCCATGCCCATAATTACGCGGGAAGCGACAAATGTCCACAATAAAATTTCTACAAAGGAAAGCAAAGTTCCTTCCCGGCGGTATCCCTTGCTGATTAAAATTATCCGCAAGGTGGCGATTGCTACTTCTACGCTTTTTAAAATAAAAATGAGCAGTAGCTCCAGCGGATGCACCGCTGTAACAGCTTTAATTATAAAATCGATCATATTGATAAAAACTATCCTTTTATTTTTTTCCCATTGCTTTTAGCATTTGTTCGCGCACTTCAGGAGGCATATTTGCCATTTGCTCTTCCAGTATTTTATTGTACGCATCCATCGAGGTAAGCTGATCTGCCGATACGTTTTTTGTCGGCGGTATCCAGCCGCCTTTCTTTGCAGCTTCTATAAGTTTTTCTGTTCTTTTATTCTCCGGAATTAATTCAATCGCGCCCGCGCCGCTTTCCACCGCAATAAGGCACAATTCCTCTGTCTTGAATTTATCCGGCACATATTCAATCGACATTCCTCTTTTTTTTACAACGTCCAAACACATTTCCATGGTTTTAAGTTCATCAGGTACCTGCTCAATTATCTTTACGTCTTTTTTTACCGCTTCATGATAAACTTCTGCCGTTCTAAGATTATCAGGCACATCCTCAAGTAACCTTGAATTCGCTTTTACAGCTTCCAGAGCCATTTTTGTTGTTTTAAGTTCATCAGGTATCTTTTTAAAGCTATCGGGTTTTTGTTTTATTTTTTCCAGAGCAACTTCAGAAAGTTCTTCTGTCATAAGTTCTTTGGGTACAAATTTTAACATTCCAAAGAAGTCATGTTTTAATACGTCGATGCACATCTGGGTTGTTTTTAAAGGATCGGGAACATATTTGAATGCTTCATATTTTTGTTTTACAGCTTCGTTTGCCATTTCTGCCGTTATTTGTTTTTCCGGTACATTTGAAAGATTGGTGCCGCTCTTTTTAACCATATCAAGGCATAGTTCAGATAATTCAGCTCTCCAGAGATTTTCCGGAATAAACTTCATATGTTCAAGCAAAGTCTTGGGCATCATGGCGCCTTCCTGATGATCGATCATCTTTTTCGCCTTGTCGTTCATCCTGTCTTTCTCTACAGCCTTTATGCACATTTCAATTAATTTAGCGGTAATAAATTTACCAGGCACATGTTCAAGCACAGTTGACAGTGTATAACCGTCCTTTTCCCCGTATTTTAAACACAATTCTACCAATTCAGCCGTAATTAATTCTTCAGGTACTTCTGCAATCATCCTGCCGTTTTTTTTAACCGCATCCAATGCTTCCTTTGCATTGGTAATTTCAATTTCATCACTCATTTTTTTCTCCTGTTTATGATTGACCATACTCAAATGTACATTTAGAAAAATCCTTTTTTTCTAAATCATTTTTATTTATTATTACAGATTGACAACCTTCTTCCATATAATCCTCTCCTATCTGTAAAAGTATAATTTTGTTTTTATCTTTCATAAATTCAAGAACTTCTTCTTCACC
>WQXG01000066.1 GCA_009784975.1 Treponema sp. | reverse complement strand
TTTTTCAATAAAAAGAATGTATAAATCATAATTACCATAAGCTGCTCCTTTGAAGTGTTGTTTATAATAATCAGTTTGACTTTTATCTATTGTTTGCATTCTTACATACGGCGGATTCCCAATCACCACATCAAACAACCCCTTATCCTCTTCTTCCCCTCTGCGTCCTCCGTGCCTTTGTGCCTTTGTGTGAACCTCTTCTCTCTCTCCTTCTTCCCCTCCGCGTCCTCCGCGCCCCCGCGCCTCCGCGAGAGTCTTTTCCGAACCCCCCCGTTCGTGTTGGTTCGTGTGGTTCGTGGTTAAAAATTTAAACTCATCCCCCCAATCAAAACAATTAACCCTAATCCGATCATCCTCATTAAAATCAAGATCACCCTGAGCATAAAAATCATTCCCAATAAGGCTATTCCCGCATTTAATATTATTCTCAAGGGAAGGAAGCAAAGTAGAAGAATACTTAAAAAGCCAGTCCTTATGCTGCTTGCCCTCGTTCTCCAAAAGTTTTAAATACAGGGATAATTTGGTAACCTCTACCGCCTGACTATCAATATCAACGCCAAAAATAGTGCTGGTTAGTACATGCTGTTTTTCCTCAATCGTAAGTTTGTATGAATCAATGCCGGCTTTGTATATTTTATTCTTTTTTAAAGAAGTTTCCAGATTTTTATCCTGAGTATAATAATCAAGATGATAATTCAGCAAATACTGGTAGGCGCCAACAAGAAATGAACCAGAACCGCAGGCAGGATCGCAGATTTTAATCTGGGCGATTTCATTCGGCGTTTTGTTTTTAATTTTTTCGCCGACTGTATTTTGTACGATATAATCGACAATGTACTGAGGTGTGTAATAAACACCGCCAGCTTTTTTTACTTCGGGCTTTTCTTCGATAATGGCAGTGCGGGTATCGCCTTTAACGCCGCGGAAACGAATCGTCTTGCCAAGAAATCTTTCGTAAATACTGCCAAGAATCTCTATCGGCAGTACGGAAAATTCATAAGGACATTTAGGATAATATAAATTGACAATGATGTTTTTAAGTGTTTTATCTTCGACGTTAATTTTATCGATCCAATCTATTTGTGCAAAAAGCCCCGCATTATATTTGATGTTGGCATTTGTAAAAAGATGAATAAGTTTTTCGTAGATATTTTCTGTTTTGATTACATCTAAAAGCAGATTTTCACTTTCTATGCCTTTGTCTTCGGCGATACGCAGGAAAACAATGCGGTCGATTATTTTTTGTACAACCGTGTTAAGATCGTAAATATTAAGCGTCTGATTATTTTTAGCGATATTTTTTGCTAATTCAACGCGCCATTCTTCGATAAGCGCCAGAAGATCTTCATCTACTTCCGATGTGCCTTTTTTGTTTTTATTGGTTTCGATATATTTGTCAAAACTACCCTTAAAAATTGCATCTTGCGTAAAAGTATCACGGAAAAAATCAAAGTGTTCTTCATACTGGTCAAAAGTAAAGTAGGCAATGCGGGCTGTACCGGCTTTATCATTCATATCCGGTTTTATGCGAGTGTTATAAACGGCAAATTCCGCAAAGTTGGTTAATATCGAAATTGACAAACCTGCTGAGTAGCCGTAACGCCGAACCTGATAAGCTGCATCAGCAGTATCTTTAATATTGACCGAAGGCTTTTTTGCCTCCACAAAAAACTTTCGCACACCGCCGATACGGAAACTGTAATCAGGGGCTTTTTGAGCTCCGTCGATTTTCACCTTGTCTTCCCGTACAACATCACGATACGTTTCAGAACCGCCCTTTTTGTTGGTAACATCCCAATCCAATAAAGTGAAGAACTCATCGATAAAGTCGGCTCGTGTATTGGCTTCGTCGTATTTGCTGTTTTTATACTGGTCAATATTGGCAGAAAAGCGGGAAACCAGGGTACGAAGCTGTTTTAGGTGATCATTTTGAGACATAAATTATTATAATATGAAAAGGTATTAAAAATCAATATTGAGTTTTATTGGAAAATGGGGCAATAATTATTACAAAGGAGCCCCGCCCCATGCCAAGAAAACCAATAACATCCCCAAAAGCAATTTCCGCAGGACCATATTCTCATGCAATCGACTCAGAAGGATTGGTATTTTTATCAGGACAAACTCCGGTAGATTATACTACCGGTAAAATTGTTGAAGGAGACATTAAAGTTCAGACACAGCAATGTTTTAATAATTTGTTTGATGTTTTGGAGGCAGCAGATTTAACGCCGGATGATGTTCAAAAAGTTAATGTTTATTTAACTGATATGAATAATTTTTCCGCAATGAATGAGGTTTATAAGAAACAGTTTTCTGAACCGTATCCTGCAAGAAGCACAATTGGCGTAGCGTCATTGCCGTTGGGATCCGGAATAGAGATTGAAATGATAGCCCGTAAAAAATTATAAAGATTGTCTGCGCAGTTTTCTTAATTCAAAGAAAATTAAAACGCCGGTAACAAGAAAGGAAAATCCGTCGGCAACAGGAGTTGCTGTAACTACACCCCAAAGACCCCATACTTTGCCGAAGATTAGTATGCAGGGAATAAGGGCGATACATTGCCTTAACATAGAAAGAAAAATTGATGTTTTTGGGCGGCCTGTAACTACAAACAGATTAGTTGAAACTACCTGAAAACCTGCGACAGGAAGTAAAAGCATCATAATGCGCATTGCTCTGGGAGCAAACTCCATTATTGCGTCGCTTCCGTTAGGCGCAAAGATACTGACCAGCTGCACAGGGAAAAGCTGAACAATTATAAAACCTAAAGTACATATTGAAGTAGCGGCGGCAATTGCGCCTAAATATGCACGTAACACGCGGTTAAATTGTTTTGCGCCGTAATTGTAGCCAAGTATCGGCTGTGCGCCCTGATTGATGCCGAATACAGGCATAAGTATCAGCATTAAAATGGCGCCGATTATGTTCATTCCGGAGAGAGCAACGTCTCCGCCGTTTGCCACGCCAAGCGCGGCTTCACCGTACCAGCCCATGCTTTTATTGTATAAAAGCTGAACTGCGGACATTAAAAACTGAAGCATGGATTGTGCGGAACCAAAAGCCATTATCTGTAATATGATGGAAAGATTTGGTTTTAATATGCGGAAGTTAAGCCTTACAACAGCCTTTTTGCTTAATATAAATCTAAGTATATAAACGGTTGATGCAGCCTGAGCAATAACTGTAGCCCAGGCGGCGCCTTCGACACCCCACTTAAACCATAAAATAAAAATTGCATCCAGAATGATGTTCAGAACAGCGCCGAGAATCATTGCAATCATGGTAACAGCAGGGAACCCCTGCGCTCTTGTACAATGAGATAAACCAAAACTTACCATGAAAAAAACACATCCGTAGAGTGTTATGCGAAAATATTCCCTTGCGTAACCAAGTGCCTCGCTGTCCTTTGGCGCTCCCATCAGCGAAAGAATTGGGTCAAGAAAACAAAGTCCCGCAATGGTAATTATCAGTCCTGCGCCAATCAGCAGAAAAAAACAATGATTAAGAGCGTTCTCTGCTTCATGTTTTTTGTTTTGCCCAAGCCGCATGGAGATCATATTTGCCGCTCCAATGCCGAACAGCATTGCAAAAGCCATGCCTACTGTCATAAGCGGCAGCACAAGAGAAATACCGCCGAGCGCGATTTCATTTACTGCCTGCCCGACAAAGATACGATCAACCACATTGTAAAGAGCATTTACAAGCATCCCTGTAATAGCAGGTATCGAGAATTTTAAAAGCAGCCTGCCGATGGATTCCGTTCCAAGGCGATTGGGTCCTGCCGCAGCAGCATTTTCTTTATTCATTTTACCTGGTTAAAAAAACCATCTTTCCAGTTAAATCTGCCTGAATTGGGAAGAGGTGAATTTTCGCTGATGGAGCGCATTAAATCTTTATATTCTGATTTCTTTATTGAAGAGCCGGATAGATCAATGATAAAACGCCCAAATCCCGCTTCCTTTAAAAAAGGAATTTTATCAATTATGGAAAAATGTTTTTTTGGGTAAACATGAGAACCTTCCCTATCCGCAGAAAAAGAAAAACTTTCGCCCATGTTATCTGTAAACGATTTTATTTTAACGATAGAACCAATATCTGCGCGGATATTGAATAGCAAAGGCCATGCAAAGACCGTAATAAAAAACTTTGAATGTAAAAAATTTCGTTTTTTTCCTGCTTTGTATCCGGAAACTTCGCTGCAGGTCCGCTCCAGGTTTTGCCTGTTATTTTCCAGAGGCGTAACAAAACCATCTACGCCGTATTTTCCTACGGTAAATGAGGATGTTACAAACGAAAGCGCCCATGAATTAAATGTATAAAGCCAGGGACCCGCTATCAATCTTGTTTTTTCCAAATCTCTGAACATGGAAAAATGTCCGGGATTATTAGCCATATACAGATAGTAGCCTTTTTCATATAATTGTTTTATTTCTTCTGCCATTACCTCGTTTTCGTAACCGGCTATTTCCTGCGGGAACCATGGATCCAATGTCAATATAATTTCTGACGGTTTAAACGGGAGTATTTTATCAGATAACAAATATCTTGCATTTTTCCTGGATAGGGTAAGCATTACCTTCTGCGGACGGGATGATTGCACAATAAATAAATCTTCAGGACGTGATACTGCAACATAAAGCCCTTCCGGGAAAGGATCATGTTTTTTAAAATCTTCCCTGCGGGGAAATGTAATTTGCACAAGCGGCGCTCTTTCTCTGCCCGGCCCTCTGCCGCCTGTATTTTTAGCAGCAGCAACCGGCGCGTATCGTTTGCGCATTTCTTTTGTCTGTATCAGGTAAACGTGGTCACCTAACGAAGAATTCTCGGGAGCGGAAATCCAAAAGCCGCCAGCTTTTTTCTCTGCAAATGTCAGTTTATGCGAAACCCTCCCGGTATCATCACTGCTGTGTATCCGCACAGAATCCCTTGCAGACAGTGTAATTCCCCGCCCGGGAGAAACAAATATCTGTCTTTCGGCAGAGGGCATCCCCTTCACCTTCAAAACCGTCCCAAGACTAATCCCCGTCCCCCCATCCTGCCCCGGCTCCAACCAATCACCCCTCTTCTCCTCTCCCCCTCTTCCCTCTTCCCCCTCTTCCTCTTCTCCGCGTCCTCTGCGCCCCCGCGCCTCCGCGAGAGTTTTTCCCCCTCTTCCCGGCAACCCGTCAAACAAATACTGCGTCTTAGGACGCGCAAAATCATTCCGTAAAATCTCCGCACCCTGTTCGATACTGTGCCGTATCCGCCCTTCGTCTCCATGCATAACAGCGTCAGCAACAAGCCTGTAAGCGGAAACAACAGCGCCCACATAAGACGCGCTCTTCATGCGTCCTTCAATCTTAAGCGCTTTAATTCCCGCTGCAGCCAAATCCGGCACTCGCTCCAGCAATTGCAAATCGTTGGGGCTGAAGAAATAGCTCGCAGAGTTTTCGCCGTCATTGCAATGATACAATCTCCTGCATGCCTGAGTGCACATTCCCCTATTTGCAGATTTACCGCCCAGAAAACTGGAAAAAAGACAAAGCCCGGAAATACTGATGCAAAGCGCACCGTGAACAAAAACTTCAAGTTCAAGATTTGTTTCGGTTTTAATGCTGCGCAGTTCTTCAAGAGAAAGTTCCCGTGCCAGAACTACGCGGGAAAAACCATGACGTGAAAGCGCGTTTGCGCCCCTTGCGGAAGCAATATTCATCTGTGTAGAAGCATGAAGTTTAAGCGAAGGAAATTCCGATCTGCACATGGCGGCAACGCCGAAATCCTGTACAATTAGCGCATCCGGCCCCTGATCGGCAAGATATTTGAGAAGCTGGTACATACGATCGGCTTCGCGCTGTTCATAGACCGTATTTACCGTAACATATACTTTTTTACCCATTCGCCCAAGAGAGCGTAACGTGCTTTCAAATTGCGCGTATGTAAAATTGGTGCTTCTTAACCGCGCGTTAAAATCTTTTAATCCAAGATAAACAGCATCTGCGCCTTCCCCGATAGCCGCATCAAGCGCTTCAGGCGATCCGGCAGGAGCCAGAATTTCAATAGTCATATGAATATTATAGACGTTTTCAGAAAAATATGCTATTATCAATATATATGTCAGATAATAAAAACGCTAAATTAGCAACAATCCGTCACTCGGTAAGCCATATTATGGCACAGGCAGTAGTTAAACTTTTCCCCGAAACCAAAACCGCCATCGGTCCTGCGATCGAAAACGGTTTTTACTACGATTTCCTTTTTTCAAAGCCCATTACATCCGATGACCTTTCAGTCATTGAGGCTGAAATGAAAAAAATCATTGACAGCCGTCAGGATTTTGTTAAAGAAACTTTAAACCGCAATGATGCGCTTATGCTGTTTGCCCGGGAGCCGTTCAAGTCTGAACTTATCAAGGAATTGCCGGAAGACGATGAAATATCAGTTTATGAAAACAGAAATGCCAATGGTGATATTGAGTGGGGCGACCTTTGCAAGGGCCCGCATGTTGAAAATACAAGAGAGATTAATTCTGCAGCTTTTAAACTGCAAAGCATAGCCGGTGCATACTGGAGAGGTGATGAAACCCGTCCAATGCTTACCCGCATTTACGGAACAGCATGGGAGAACCCAAAAGATTTAAAAGCCCATCTTGCTTTTCTGGAAGAGGTGGAAAAAAGAGATCATCGCCGTGTTGGAAGAGAGATGGATCTTTACTCAACCCACGAAGAAGCGGGAGCAGGTCTTATCTACTGGCATCCCAACGGCGGCAGGATGAGGGTAGCCATCGAAGATTTTTGGCGGCAGCTTCATTACAGCAATGGTTATGAGATACTTTATACGCCTCATATCGGGAAAAGCTGGCTTTGGGAAAAATCGGGGCATCTTGGTTTTTACAAAGAGGGAATGTACAGCTCCATGAAAATAGACGAAAACGATTATTATATCAGGCCGATGAAATGCCCGTTTCATATAATGATTTATAATAACAAGGGACGTTCCTACCGTGACCTTCCCCTTCGCTGGGCGGAACTCGGTACTGTGTACCGCTATGAACGTTCCGGCGTTTTGCATGGTCTTTTGCGGGTACGCGGTTTTACCCAGGATGATGCGCACATCATCTGTACGCCTGATCAAATGGAAAGCGAGATTCGAGAAGTGCTGCGCTTTAGCCTCAGCTTATGGAATGTTTTTGGTTTTACGGAAATCAAAGCGTATCTTGCCACAAGGCCAAAAGAAAGTGTCGGCGAGCAGGAACGGTGGGATGCTGCTCTTGTAAGCTTGCGTAACGCGATAGATGCCGAAGGTCTTGCTTACGAAATTGACGAAGGCGGCGGCGCTTTTTACGGACCAAAGATCGATCTTAAGGTTAAAGATGCGCTTGGCAGAGAATGGCAGATGACAACAATTCAATTTGATTTTAACGAACCCGAACGTTTCGATATGACATTTGTGGATAACGACGGTCAGCACAAACGCCCCTATATGATTCACCGCGCGCTTTTGGGCAGCCTTGAAAGATTTTTCGGCGTGCTCATTGAACATTTCGGCGGCGCTTTTCCTGTGTGGATTGCGCCTGAACAGGTCGCTGTAATTCCCGTATCGGAAGTGTTTAACGAGTATGCAGAAAAAGCCGCAGGGCAGATTAAAACACGAGCAGCCGGCAATTTACGGGTAACAGCAGAGCTAAGCGATGATCGCATGAACGCCAAAATCCGCAATTGCCAAACCCGCAAAATTCCCTACATGCTTGTTGTAGGGCAGCGTGAGGCAGATGAGGGCACAGTATCAATACGTCTTCGTGACGGAAGACAGCTCCCCGCAATGAAACTTGATGATTTTGCGGCGTATGCTATCGAAAAAGTTGTTAGCCGCTCTTTGGAATTATAATAGACCGAATTTCATTGACCTTTTCCCAAATTTTATTATTTTATAAGTAATAGGGATATATTCTGACGTCATCGATTTTTATTCGCTTATTGGAGGAATTCTATGAAAGATAGAACGGTCAGGATTCTCAATATTTTAGCAAATAACAAGAGTATTAAAATAACACTGTTAGCAGAATTAATTGATGTTTCCCAGGCAACATTGCGTAAAGATTTGGATGGTCTGGAAAAACGAGGCATTATACAGAGGATTCACGGCTATGCAAGCCTTGAAGGGGCAGATATAATTGGCAGGCGGCTTGCATTTGATTATTCAATTAAACGAAAAATTGCCAAAGCAGCAGCGCAAATAGTTCAGGATGGTGAAACCATAATGGTAGAATCCGGCTCCTGCTGCGCAATGTTTGCAGAAGAACTGGCTCATTCCAGAAAAAATGCTACAATTATTACCAATTCCGTTTTTTTATCAATGTATGTAGGCAAACTTGCCGGGTTAAAAATAATTCTGCTTGGCGGATATTACCAGCCTGACTCGCAGGTAGTTGTCGGACCAATGACAGCAAAAAGCATTGAATCAATTTATTTGGACAAATTCTTTTTGGGCACCGATGGTTTTATTCCGGATCATGGGTTTACCGGAAAGGATTATTACCGCGCAGAAACCGCATTAGCGCTTGCCAGGCACGCCAATAATATTTTTATATTGACAGAAGCCGCCAAATTTTCACAGCGCGGTGTTTACAATTTGCTTCCGTTTGAAACCCTTGATGGTGTTTTTACAGATGATAAAATTCCCAAAGAAGCCGAAGCAATTCTGGCAAAGAATAAAGTGCAGCTGTATAAAGTTCCTGCCATTGATGAGGTTATCAAATGGCGCCAGTATCCCGGTCAGCCGCCGATTTTATACAAGGAGAAAGTAGAGAACTAGAAATTTTTTAGTATTTCCAGCAGCCGTTCTTTGTTTATCGATCTTAAAAAACTGGCTAAACGCGGACCTTGCTCTTTGCCGATTAATGCCTGATACGCGGCGCCAAAAAGCGCTTTGCCGTCAATACCTGCTTTTTCCGCTGCCGCATAAATCGCTGTAGCGCAGGTTTTGTCGTCTGTGAATTCCTCAATTTTGCTGATAACATCATCCCGCATAATGCGAACTGCGTTTTTTTCTGTATCAGATAACTGCCGTCCGGGTGTTTCACCTGCTGCCAGTAAACGAAAACGAAAATCTTCCGGGGCGCAGTTTTCTATCCAGTACTTTGCGCATTCAGAGCGCGCCCTTAGAGCCGGAAGATGATGCGGCTGGGCATCCAAATCCAGAAGCGCTTTTTCAATGTCGCCGTCTGCTATTTGAATAAGGTTGCACAAGTGACGGAACGGAACTTGATATGGCGCAGGTTTATCTTCAATACGCGGTGTTTTTCCGTCTTCGCTAACCTGCGAAAGTTCATAAATACGCCGTTCTTTCTGATACGCCGCCTCGTCTTTGGCAGCTTCTATTTTACGAGCAATGCGCTCATTTTTATCGTAGTCTTCGTAAATTTTAATTACATCCAGATCAAAAGAAATTGTAAATTCTGTATTTGGCCTTGTTCCCGCAAAAAGAAAACGCGTCACTTCCGGCGTGTACACATTCAATACATCATCCAGAGTGATAACATTCCCTGATGACGACGACATTTTCCCGGGAAGCCCCTTGGTACCGATAAAATCATAACGGAAGGTGACAGGCGCATTCCAGCCGTAAACATCCTTGCAAACATGTTTTGCCGTGTCGAAACTTCCGCCCTGAGAATGATGATCCTTTCCAGCCGGCTCAAAATCAACTTTTTCGTATTCCCAGCGCATCGGCCAATCGATACGCCACGAAAGCTTAATGCCCTTTGCTGTTTTAATATCCAGCTTTTCCGCACAGCCGCATTTTTTACACTTGTAACTTAAACCCCAATCGCCGTCCTCAGACGAAACGTCTGCGCCTTCAATCTCGGTTTCGTCTTTATTGCACTTTTCGCAAAAAACACTGACAGGCCACCACTCACCCTGAATCTTGTGATCCTCATCGCGGAACTTGTCCAAAATATTTTTTAACACATCACGCTTTTCCAGCGCCTTGCGGATACCATCGGCATATACGGAAGATCGGTATTTTTCCGCCTGATAAATAAATTCCGGGAATATTCCCACTTTCGGCAATGTGTTTTCTACATCAACTTCATGATGACGGGCATAGCTGGAGTCCCTCTCCCAAGGATCGGGAACCATAGTAATAGGCAAACGAAGGCAATCCTCCAGTTCCGCCTGCTTGGGCATATTTGCAGGAACTTTCCGGAACACATCATAATCGTCCCAGGAATAAATAAAGCGTACATTTTTACCCATGTCACGCAGCGCGCGCACCACAAGTTCCACAGAGATAATTTCCCTAAAATTCCCGATATGCACGCTGCCCGATGGCGTAATCCCCGACGCGCAAGTGTACTGCTCCTTCGCGCCCTTTTCAAAGATAATCTTCGCCGCCGCCTCATCAGCCCAATGGTAGGTTGTTGTTGGTTTCATAGTGTAATTGTATAAAAAAAACCGGTGCCTGTCACCAGACAACAGTGTCTGACACCTTTGGTCTTAGTAAATTTGTATTTTATTTGTATAGTTTTCCATACACTTTTATGCAAAATTCTTATAAATTGATGTTTGAACGGTTTGATGATTTTCCTTAACTCTATAATATATATAGATTTATGATATGATGATTTATGTTAAACTGGCTTGGCACAGTTATTGCTATTAGTATGATATGGAAAGAGCAATGTCTTTAATTCAATCTATGTTCTCAAGTAATGCTGTGCGCAATGAATTAAAAACAGAGATTATCAGAAAGGTTATTCATTTTTTAATCGCTCTTACTCCTTCCATGGCTGCTGTAAATAAAGCCGCTACGGTGTTTATTCTTGTAATTGGGACTTTGGGTTATACATTGATGGAATACCTGCGTCTTTCCGGCGTGAAGGTACCCGTTATTTCAATGTTAACCAGTATGGCATCCCGTCCGCGCGACATAGGACGGTTTGTGATGGGGCCGGTAACTTTGGGTTTGGGCGCTCTTCTTGCTCTCCTGTTGTATCCGTCTCCTGCCGCAGCCATCGCTATTTATGCCCTGGCTTTTGGTGACGGCATTGCCAGTCTGGTAGGCAAGTTTTTCGGCAGATTGCATCCGGCTTTTCTTTTCGGCAAAAGTATCGAAGGTTCCATTGCCTGTTTTGCTGCGGTTTTCGTCAGCGCTTATGCCGTAAGCGGCCGCCTGCACGTTGCCTTGATAGCAGCATTTACCGCAACGGCAGTAGAAGCCATGCCGCTGGAAGACTATGACAATTTGGTTATTCCTATAACCGTTGGTTTAGTCGTTCAATTTGTGTTTTAAAAATTTTCTGATTTTTTTTTCATTTTAGCTTGACAAAAAGTTAGAAAAAAATTAGATTTGTATCAGGATATCAAGGGGGAACAATTGCTTTCGGGCAGGGTTCCCGCAACCGGGATTTATCGGGAATTCTTCAGAGAACAGATATTACCGTGCCTTACATTCGTTAAGGCATCAGTGCCAATCTTCTTTGAGAAAGCGCGCGTTTTGGGGTCTGCGAAAGCAGGTTTCATGCGTAAACCCATGCGCTTTGCATCCAAAGGATGCGCACAAGAAAAAAGAATAATTTTTTCAGAAAAAGCTTGACAAAGTGCCTTTTGTGTGGTACTTTCTAAATCCTTGCGCATTTTTTTTTGACGCAGGGGAAGGGGCTAGTAGGCTCCAGGAAACCGTAAGGTTTCAGAGATATTTGGCAACAAGTCTACGATTGAAAAGTTGTAGACATTAGGGAAGGGGAGAGGGTTAAAGCC
>WQXG01000065.1 GCA_009784975.1 Treponema sp. | reverse complement strand
TAAAAAAAGTCAAGATGCCTCTATAAAATGTTTATTTTAATGAACATAACAACTATTTTTTGCCCGCGCCGGACGCATGGTTTACCCCATAAAATCAGCAGCAAATCGGGAATTTAAAGGGACATATAA
The DNA here is from genome assembly GCA_009784975.1 of Treponema sp. GTDB lineage: Bacteria > Spirochaetota > Spirochaetia > Treponematales > Breznakiellaceae > WQXQ01. Next base: position 11,849 of record WQXG01000065.1, on the reverse strand, counting down.
ATTCCCAACCCCCCTTCCCTCTTCTTCCTCTCCGCGTCCTCCGCGCCCCTGCGCCTCCGCGTGAGTCCTTGCCAACTCTCCCCCCTCTTCCCCTTCCCTCTTCCGTTCGTGTCCGTTCGTGCGGTTCGTGGTAAAAATTCTTCCCTCTTCTTCCTCTCCGCGTCCTCCTTCAAACCTTCGGTTTGCGGTCTGCGCCTCTGCGTGAGTCCTTGCCAATCTTCCCCCTCTTCCTCTCTCCCCGTGTCTTTGTGCCCTTTGTGCCTTTGTGTGAGTCCCTTGCAAGTAAAACACTCTAAAAAAACACTTGTATAGCACTTTTCACAAAAAATTTTCAAAAAAATCAAAAAAAATCGAATCTCAGTCAAGCACCACGCATCTGCGCGCCATTAATAGCTATAACTTTTTTCAAAGTTAAATCTATTTTTTATCACAGAGCGACAGTTGCCGCTCTGTGAGGAGGCTTTATGAAACCTAACAAGAAACACAAAGATAGTGTTTTCTCGACTCTCTTCAATAACCCGGAGGCTTTAAGGGAGCTCTACTCGGCTATTGAAGGTGTCCACATCCCGCAGGATGTGCAGATTGACATCAATACCCTTTCAGATGTACTTATCAGAGGGCAGATTAATGACTTGTCGTTTACTATCGACAATCGGCTTGTAGTGCTTATTGAGCATCAAAGCACTATAAGTGAAAATCTGCCTCTGCGCTTACTGGAGTATATCGGGAAGGTGTACGAAAGAACGGTAAAATACGAAAGACGTTTTCAGAAAAATCTTACTAAAATCCCCAAGCCTGAGTTTATCGTATTGTACAATGGTAATGAGGCGTTTCCTGACCACAAAGAGCTGCGGCTTTCCGATGCTTTCATGGATGTACAAGGGTTGAAACTTTCTGATACTAACGAGCTGCCGCTGGAACTGGTTGTACAGGTTTACAATATCAATCAGGGACATAACTCGGAGATGCTTAAAAAAAGCGTTACCCTTAACAGCTACAGTTTTTTGATAAGCAAGATTTGGGAATACCGGAACAGTAAATTTACACTTGAAGAATCCTTAAGATATGCGATACAATACTGTATAGACAATAATGTATTAAGGGATTTTCTAAGAAAACATGGTTCGGAGGTGTATAGTATGCTGTACGGTGAATATAGGATAGAGGACGAGATTGCGGTTGTAAAAGAGGAAGTTCGGGAAGAAGTTCGGAAAGAAACCTGGAAAGAAGCCTGGGAAAAATGCAGCAAACATGAAAAAATTACAATTGCCCGAAAATCACTGGAAAAAGGCTCAACCCTTGAATTTGTACAGGAAATAACCGGACTTGATCTGGATATTATAAGAGAGCTGCAAAGATAGATGCACAAAGACGTAGGGGCGGGACACCGTTTAATATCTCCCGCCTCTGCCGCTGAAACTTCCGCCTGAAGAACTGGTGAAACCTCCCCTGCTTCCGCCGGAAGATGATGAGTCGGACTGACGTTTTGTTTTTGTAACTGTGCTGTACAGGAATTGATCTTTCTTTTCTTTAAAAACAAGGCTGCCTGCAACTACATATTCGCAGGCATTGGTTCTGGCAATAGCATTGTCCATTGCTCTTCTCCAGCCAAGAACAATAATAACTCCGATTGCTATGGATAAAAACCATGCGATGGACAGTAAAATAATATTCCACTGATGAAAGAAATTGTAACTTCTGCCTTTGGCTTCCAGCTCCAGAAATTTTTCCCATGTAGATAAATACGCGCTGTAAGCCTGATAATAATTATTCGCTCTTAAATGCCTTAAAGTATCTGCGTGAAGTTTGTTCTCTGCTGTTTCATTCCTTGTTATTCTTGAGCCTCTTCCTGCAGCGATAATTTCGTAATCTCTTGTGTCTGTTATCTGAAGTAAAAGACTTCCGTTGCTGCTAAAACCATTATCATCGTAAAAATTGGCAGCGTAGCTTCTTGGGATCTCAAAACCTATGGATCTCTCTGTTACAATAACCAAATCAAAATTGTATTTTTCGGAAATAGAATTAGCTAGTGATTGCAGCGTTTCTTTTTGCGAGTTTGTTAAAAGCCCCGCGTTATCAAATACCCTTTGCGCAAAAATCGAAACAGGGAGCGTCAAAAAAAATAAAAAAAGTATACTTAATAAAAAAAGTTTTGTTTTCATGTTATTCTCCTAAAGAAAAATCCTTAAAGCCTGCAGGATGGCAGTTAAAACAGCTCCTATAATGCCTGAATAAAGAATGGTGTATTTCCATGCTTTGCCGTTATCTACAGGGAGCCTTCCAACAAGGCGGCCAGACTGGCCATTCATCATAAATTGATAATTTTCTTTTTTGTATTTTGTATTAAGTATCCAAACAGGGAAAAGACTGTATGTCACCTTGCCGTCTTTTACATTGACTGTGGAACTTTCTACAGAAACGGAAGAATAACCTGTAACAGATTTTCTGAATTCGTTTTCTACCGATGTTTTCATTCTTTTTGCAGCCCTTTCCATGCACTGTTTGGAATCAACATCGTATTTTTCCGCAAGATAACCGGAAAGAAAAGCGCTCTTAAAATCTTTTATTTTTGAATAATCAAAAGGTTCCATCGCGTCCATATATTTGTCGTCCATTCTTTCGGAAGCATCTACAGGAACTTTTTCAAAACCCAAAGTGCCGTCGCGGATTACGGAGAAAAAGTCAGTTTTGGTGTAGTTGTACTGTGAATCGCTCCATGCTTTCATCCTAGTCGCTTTATAGCGGACATGACCGTCGGTCTGCGAATCATAGAGCCAGAAAGGAACATAAACACCCTGTATGCAGTTGATATGATTTTCCTTTACAAAGAAATTGGGAAGAAGCTTTTTGCCCTTGCAGAATTCTTTAAGCGCATCCACTGCGGCTTTTTTCTCCAGATGAAACGGAATAACACAATCCGGTTTTAAAACACCTGTAAGTCTTTTTGTAACAATTTGAGTATTGCCGCAGCAGGGACACACTGTAGCGATAGTATTACTGTCGCCTATAAGTTCCGCGCCGCATGAAGGGCAGCTTCCCGTGCTAAGATCATCCTGTAGAAGAGGTTCCCAGCTTTTTTCTTCGCAGTCAAAACTATCTTCTTTTGCAAGCGCAAGTTCTTTGTTGTAATCGTCCAGAGCGGAGATTTCAAATTCCGCGTCACAATAGGGACATTTCATATTTTGAATTGTGCTGTCAAACTTTACGGCGCCGCCGCAGTTGGGACATTTATATTCTTTAATTTCCATTATCTTGACTTCCCGCACTCTGCGCAAAACTTGCCGGTGTTTGCTTTATGTCCGCATGAACAATCCCATTCGCCGGATGCAGCAGGTTGAGGTTTGCCGCATTCAGCACAGAACTTTCCATTGTTGCCGGAATGTCCGCATGAACAAGCCCATCCGCTTGCAGGCTGAGGCGCTCCGCATTCAGCGCAGAACTTTCCGGTGTTGGCTTTATGTCCGCATGAACAAGCCCAGCCTGCAGGCGCCGCCGGAGCTGCTGCCGCTTGCTGCTGCTGTTGTTGCTGCCCCATCGCAAACAATGCCTGCGGATTCATTCCGCCTGCCTGACTTGCCATACCCATGCCCATAAATCCTGTCATTGCTCCCGCGGTATTTCCGGCGGCAGTGCGCATTGCGTCAGCCTGAGCTCCTACCATCGTAGCAGCAGCCATGGTCGGATCCCTGTTTATGGCTGCCATCTGAGCCGCTTTAATCGCTTTTTCATCTTCCGGAGACGCTGTACAGGTAATTCCAAAATGTACGATCTCTATGCCTCTGTGTTCTCTCCATTTATCGCTTAAAGCTTCGTTAAGAAGCTTGGAAAGTTTTTCCGTATGGAAAGAAATTTCATGATACTCACCCAAACCAAGCTTACCCAGAGAAGGACCCAAAACAGTAAGTATCTCGCTTTTTAACTGGCTTTCGATTTTATCTCGGGTATAATTTTCTTCTACGTTACCGCATACATTGGCGTAAAACGCTGTGGGGTTAATAATGCGGAAAGAATATTCACCGTTTGCCCTAAGACTTACGGTTAAACGCAGGTTGATGTTGGGATCAATTACAAGATACGGTATTGGATTGGGAGTGCCGTATTTATTCCCGATAATTTCTTTTGTGTTTAAGTAGTAAATCCTCTGATCTTTTCCAGGGCTTCCGCCGTATTTAAAACGCTGCCCCATGCTTTTTAATGTACCTACGATAGATTTATCAAGTCCGCCGTAAAAAATACTCGGTTCTGAAGATTTATCAAAAGTATAATGTCCTTCTTCCGCGCAGAATTCAACAACAATTCCATTTTCTACGATGATTGCAGCCTGCCCCTTGTTTACAACAATACCTGACCCTTGAGAGATAATATTGTCCTCTCCTTTGGTATTGCTGCTTCTCTTGCTGACACGTTTTTGCCCTTTCGCAGCCAATACATTGGCATCCATGCTTTCACAAACAAAGAAATCCAGCCATTGATCGGCAAGAACTCCGCCCACCGCTCCGGTTAATGCTTTAATTAAACCCATCTTATACCTCCAAAAATACCAGTCTTTATTTATTATTGCATAATGTTAATATTTAAGCAATAAAGTATTTTCATTTTGATATTCGGGTGTTTTTTACCAAGAATTAGCAAGGACTCTAGCAGAGACGCAGAGGACGCGGAGAGCGCGGAGGAAGATAAGAGAATTTTTAACAACGAACCGCACGAACGGGTTTTAAAGAGGTGATTTTTATTGTAAAATGATGTTAAAAGCGGAGAAACTTTTAAATATGTAAATATAATTATAAAAAAAGATGTGATTTCTGTTTGTTAACCGGTTTTATATTCAGGTTAACGCAATATTATCAATTTTTATTTAAGTTTGAAAAATCGCAAAGGTGCTTTTATATCAGAATATGATACTTCTTGATTCTTATTACTTTTTTTTATATGTTTTATATATGATGTGAATAGTATTTCATTTTAAAGGAGTTTTATTGTGATTGTTAAAATCTCATCAAAAGACGGTTTTATCTGGGATGACAGCTATCTGCTTGGTAATGAACAGGTGGATGCACAGCACCATCAATTATTTGACCTTGTTAACTCTCTTGTCCGCTCCTGCGACAATGGCTCTGAAAAAGAAACAGTAAGAAATGCCCTTGATTTTCTTGTTAATTATACCGTCCAGCACTTTGATGACGAAGAAGCTCTGCAAATAAAATACGGTTACCCGGAATACGAAAGCCACAAAAAATTGCACGAAGATTTTAAACTTACCGTAGTTGAACTTGTAGAACGTTTTTACACTTCAGGCTCATCTTTCGATCTTGGCAACGACATAAAAACAATTGTGTTAAAATGGCTCGTGGAGCACATTCTTTACGAAGATAAAAAAATCGGCGTTCATCTGGCTGCGGCTTAGGAATTTTACTGCTTGACGGCGGTTTTGGTTTTGTTTATACTATTTTAATGAATGTACGATTTTCTATTGGCGCAAAGTTAATACTTTTAATTTCAATTATTGTAATTTTGTCTCTGGGCTCCATTACGGCGCTTGTTTCATGGCTTGTTCATGGGGATTTACGGATTTCCGCCGAAGAAAACAACTTTGAAACCAACCGCAGATCCGCCATGGAAGCGGAAATAACCCTGACCAATGTGCTCTCTCATTCACGAATTTTGATTAGAAACATAACTAACTCCGCTGATATGTCAGGTGTTGATTTCTTTTTTACGGAGAACCCTCAAATTGCTTCTGTTTTTTTTATCGCCCAGGGAAGACCTGCGCAATTGCTGGTTAACAGACGGTTTTTTGTTTCGCGGGAAATAGAAGCGGAACTTGCGGATTCTTACTTTGAAAATCAAAGAAACGCTTTGGGACGCGCTGTCAGGGGAGAAACCTTAATTTTAAACGCCGCCTCTCATTTTTCAAGACCTGTTCTTGCCATATTTTTTCCATGGGCAGACGGAAGCGCTGCCGGCTTGCTTTTTTCTTCTGAAAACCTAAACCAGAATTTCGGTTTTGGCACCAATCAATCTTATATGATAAATAGCGAAGGTGATATTTTATCACATTCCGATTTTTCTCTTGTTCTAGCCGATATCAATCTTTCAAGCGAGGATTTTATTCAGTCAATTCTGGAAAGTCCGCAAAGAAGCAGGCAGGATTTGATAGAATCCGATTTTAAAAATTTACAAACCGGCGATAAAGTAATAAGAAAATTTGTCGCGTTTACAAGATTAAGTACCGCAGGATGTATAGTTATAACAAGTATAGAATATGACAAGGTGTTTGAAGGAATAGCGGCGACTACACGGCGCAATATTTATCTTACAATTGCTGTTTTATGTATATCCGTTATTTTTATCTGGATATTCTCCAAAACAATCTCTGTTCCTCTAAAAGCGCTTACTATTGTAGCACATAACATAGAAGGCGGCATTTTTGACATGAACCTTAAGCCCAAAGGCAATGATGAGATCGGAGTATTAACAAACAGTTTTCAGAAAATGTGCGCTGCTTTGAATATATTCGGAAGGTTTACTAACAGGGAAATTGCGGTAAGAGCGATGCGCGGAGAAATAAAACCCGGAGGGCTTCCCAAGCACGCAACGGTTTTCTTTTCTGACATAAGGGATTTTACCGCTAAATCAGAAAACTTTACAAAGGTTTTTAAGGAAGACGCAAGCGATCGCATTGTTTTCTGGCTTAACCAGTATTTTACCCAGATGGTTGATTGCGTGGAAAAAACAAACGGCGTAGTAGACAAGTTTATAGGAGACGCTGTTATGGCTCACTGGGGCACAGCATACACTGCCGGAAGCCCGCAGCAAGATGCATACAATTGCGTAAAAGCAGCCCTTTTAATGCGCAATGCTTTACACGAAATGAATAATGAGCGTAAAAAAGATGACCCCGGCGATCCTTATATTAAAATAGGATGCGGCATAAACTCCGGTTTTGTTACTGCAGGTCAATTGGGCAGTGATATGAGAATGGAATACACCGTAATAGGCGATCCTGTTAATCTCGCTTCCCGTATAGAAGCTCTTACAAAACCTCTTGGCGCGGATATTATAATCTCTGAAGATAAATGGCTTTTAACAGGAGAAAAATTCATAACAGAAGAAATGCCTTCTGTAACAGTAAAAGGCAAAGAAAAACCGGTGCGTATTTTTGCCGTTGTAAATTTTAAAGAAAGCGGCGAAGGTCCAAAAACAATTACAGAAGTTAGAAAGCTTCTTGGTATAGAAGCGCCAGATATTAAAAAGGCAGATGTTAACGCTGATGAAAAAAAGTATAATATCAACCAGGGCTAATTCCTCCGGCTACATGGCAGCGGATTTTATTGTTATTTTTATACTTCTTGTTATTGCCGCGTTTTGCATCAATATGTTCAGGCTGGATTTACAACAAACCATCAATTTAAGAAATGTTGAACCTGTTGGTTTTGTTATCATAAGAAAAAATATAGTTCAGCGCAGAATCTCAGATCGCGTGCTTTGGGACAGGTTATCATCTGAATCTCCTGTATATGTAGGAGATTTAATCCGCGTCGCGGATCTTTCTGCCGCGACATTGCACATAGAAGGCAACAGTATAGAATTACGTGAAAATACCCTTATCCGCATAACGCGCTCCGCGGACGGCAGAAGTCTTCAGATTATAATGGACGAAGGAAATTTGACCCTTTCTTCCGCAGCAAACAGCACAAGAATAATATTGGACATTCATGGAAAGCAGGTTCAGCCAATCTCAGAAACTTCTCTTAATGTTACTGCCTCGGAAAACGAAGTTATATTACAGGTAAACGAAGGCACCGCTCAATTTATCGAAGAAGATCAATCGCAGGAAATCCAGGCAGGTACCAGGCTTACTGTTACAGAAAATATAATTGAACAGGAACAAATTACAGTAACAGTAAATCAGTCTGTACCTCAAACAGAAATAAATTTAAAAAGCCCAAGTGCAAGCAGTGTATTCAAATATACCGATGTTTTACCTGTTATTAATTTTCAGTGGGAAGAAGCTGAAAACGCATCTGCCTACATTCTTGAAATTTGCAGCTCTTTAGAATTTTTATCACCTGTAATACAAAGACAAAGCCAGATAACTTTTTTTACAGCATCCAATCTGCAGGAAGGAACATGGTACTGGCGTGTAAAACCTGTTTACCCTTCCGTAAATTCTTCGTTTTCTCAGGTTTCATTTTTTAATATAGAAAAAATCACCCCGATGGAGACAACTGCCCAAACAGAACCTCTTACTCTTGAACAGTGGATAGTAAATGAAATTCCACCTGTTTTATTACAGCCAGTTGTTCAACCGCAGGAAGATTTACCTCCCCCTCCTCTACCCGCTCCCGCAAACCTGCGTCCTCTAAGAGGACGTCGTTTTACAATGAGCGATTTACAAACACAAAGAAACATTAGTTTTTCATGGCAAACTGTCCGAGGCGCAAACGCCTACATTCTTTCTATCTACCGTCAGACACGCCAGGTTTTTCAGACACAGCCCATAACGCGTAACAGTTATGTACTTGAAGACCTGCGTTTCCTTGACATAGGTACATTCACCTGGCAAGTAGAAGCCGTTAACAGAGATCGCGATGGCACAATTAACAGAAGAGGCAACATTGCGGAAAGCAGTTTTATAATGGATATTGTTTTACCGGGGCAAATACAGATTGAGGGAACAGGGGTTATTGATGATGAACAATAATTATTTTACCGCGAACCAACACGAACGCTTGGAGAAGATTTTTACCACGAACCACACGAAAGGACACGAACGGAAGAATAAGATTAATTATATTGTTCGTGTTTGTTTGTTGTTAATATTCTTTTCTCTGATACCGGCGTTTCTTTTTGCGCAAACAACTGATGAGCAGCGTTTTCCGCGCAGGATTGTCTGGAGAGGCGGAGAACATGCTCTTCGTTATGCTGTCCAAATAGAAAGATCTGCAAACGGCCGTTATCAAAATTATTTGCGCGAATTCACCTCTTCACTTTATATAAATGTTTCCCTGCCAGCCGGTGAATACCGTTTCCGCATTTACCCCCACGATATTCTTGACCGTCCCGGCGACCCCACTCATTGGGTTTATTTTGAAATCAAACCAGAACCAATAACAGAACCTTCCGACATTCTGGCAGAAGAGCCCGCGCCCATACAACCCATAATAATCATCGCAGACGATCGCGTAACAGATCCGGAAGAAAAACAGGAAGAACTTGTTACTACACCCGAAGAAAAACAAAAATTACCAGCCCGCTACAATACACTGGGCGCTTCTGTAGGCACTTCTTTTACAGACCCATTAATTATCGCCACCCTGCACGGCAGCTACGCTTTCTTTGACCATTTCTTCGCAGAAGTTGGCTGCGACTTTGGGTTTCTAAGCATATACGACGACGTAGAAAGATTCTTCTGCCTCTACCCTTTCGTTAACGCCGGATTTTTTATGCCAATCAACAGAGTATTTGCAGTTTACGCAAGCATCGGCGCGGGTTATATGTTCGGCAGTTATACTTTCTCCTACGGTAAAGTTGACGTTAATATTTTCGCGATTAATTTTACAGCAGGAGTTAATCTTTTTAATTTTCTTAATATTTCATATACGCTCAGGACTAATTTTAATAAATCAAGTAATAAATTCGCGATTGGGTATGTTTACAGGACTAATTAGGGGGTAAAAAAATTCGCCCGCCTTCGGCGGGAACGATTTTTTTTTGCTGCTTTTAATTATTTCTGTAATTCCACCGAAGGGCACACACTACGTGCTCGCCGCCTGCTGAGGCAGGCTGCGGCACTGCGCTTGTTGCCCTTCGAAGCAGAACTCAGGGGCGCACCAGCCGGAAGCCAAGATTGTAGGACCTGTGGACCGGGTAGTTGTAGTAGTCCCGGTAGGCCGAACGAGTGTTCGTCGCCGAATGGAACCAGCCGCCGCCGCGTTCCACGCGGTAAGTGCCAGAGACCGCTCCCTTGGGGTCTGCCTCATTTATATTTTGGTAGTACCCCCACCAGTCCCAGCACCACTCAAATACATTTCCGTGCATATCATATAATCCCCATTGATTAGGTTTTAATAATCCTACCTGGTGCGTTATATTATTGGAGTTAGCTAAGTACCATGCGTATTCCTCCAGTTCACTTTCATCATCTCCAAAATGCCAATCTGTTGTTGTTCCTGCTCTGCAGGCATATTCCCATTGCGCCTCTGTGGGTAATCTATAACCTGTTTTATCTTCTAAAATTATTACTGCATCCCAAATATCTCTTAATGGATCATCCCATGCCGTTGGAATAGGTCCCCAAGCTTTAGGATCAGTACTTTCGGCTATACTATATACAGGTAATAACCCTTCCTTTATGCTTAACAGGTTGCAGAAAACTATCGCATCATACCAGCTTACTTGTTCCACAGGGCGTTTATTTTGGATTTCATCCGCATCCGGTTCTCTGCCGTTTCCTCCGTTAAAATAACTGGGATTTATTCCCATAACAGCCTGATAAAGTTCCTGTGTTACTGTGTATTTACTCATGCTAAAAGATGTTAATGTAACTTCCCTTGTTGGAGTTGCAATACCGTTTTGTCCCATTGTAAATATTCCGCCTGTTATTTCCAGCATATCAAAATCAAAACATAATACTGTGCAATCCCTGCCATTAAAATAGTGTCCATGCGCAGCAGTACCAATACGTTCATTAATCTCTTCACATCCAGGATTGTTACATGTCGCTGTATCTTTTCCTGCTACTTCACAAGTTGGCGGTTCTGCATCTATTATCCATTCCCAGTCATGCTCAAGCGCGTCTGAACCTACACGTTCATCAATTTCTTCACATCCAGGATTGTTACATGTCGCTGTATCTTTTCCTGCTACTTCACAAGTTGGCGGTTCTGCATCTATTATCCATTCCCAGTCATGCGCGGCAGGGTTTACGGGCATTATTTCGCCTGTTAAAACTTCAAAACAGCGAGTGCATGTTCCCGCTCCCGTATTACCCGGTGTTTGGCAAGTAGGCAGAATTGCATTTACACCTTCGTGTCCAAGCGCTAAAATATTGCCGTTGCGAATATTTGTCGCAACGCAGCCTGAGTTTACGCAAATCGCAGTGTCTTTGCTTGTTTCTGTACATTTTGCCGGTATTGCATTTAATGTCCAGTCCCAGTTGTGATTTATGCATAAGCCGCCTGCTTGTATACGCAGTTCGTTTATGTCCCAGAGTTCGCAGGTAGAAAGTGAAAAGGTAAGCAAGATTAGGGTAATTATAATATTCCTGAACAATTGCATTGTAATATTTTACCAGTTATCTAAAAACTAGGCAAGTGTTTTGAGAAAGTAGCTGCTATAGTTTTTTATGAAGAGGCAACCACTACCTGGTTTGGAAAATTATTAGCCACCTACCTGTGTACAGCCACGGCGGGCTGCGGGGCTGCGAGTCGCAAAAACAATCTTTTGCCGTTCTCTGCCGGAGAGACTGCGTAGCAGGCTCTATGCAAAAGTTTTTGCGGTACGCAGACCCGCAGACCGCAATGCTTGTACGGAGAGGAACTGATGTATGTATGGCAGCAACCACAATTCACGGAGAGGAAGACAATTTCTGTATAATCTCCATATCAAGACCAGTAATTTTTTGCACAAACTCTGGCGGTGAACCTTCTGCAAATGCTTTTTTTGCGATTTCTATTTTACTATCTTCTTTTATCTGCTCATGAAGCATCCGCTCGTCTGTTTTAGCAAGCCCTCTATGAAACTGGATATCACGCCATTTATCCAGCCACGACATCTTTCTGGCGCTACGGATCGGATTTTCCAGTTCAGGGTATTTCTTAGCCAACATATTATATTCCTCCTTATTT
>WQXG01000064.1 GCA_009784975.1 Treponema sp. | reverse complement strand
TATCAGGATTAGTCTTTATATACTCTTAAATATATGTTTTTATTTCTTTCTTTTTTTTCTTAAATAAAAATAATAAAAAAATATAAGAAGAAGAAAAAGGGAAAAGAATAGAAAAGTATAGGAAAATGACTGTCTTTTTGTCATTGGTTATTTTGCCCTGCCAAGACTGAATAAACCAATCACTAACAAGAACTTTTCATAAAGCCAATCAGCGTTTCTTTTTTTTCAACTGGCAGGGCAAATGGCGATCAGCTCACTCACTACAGAAACCGTCCGCAATGGCAGAAAGAGGGATGGTATTCATCACTCACAATAACTTCGCTGGTCTGTCGCTTGCGTAGCAAGCGGCTGTCCAGCGAGAGAGCCGTATAACTCCCTTGTTTATCCCTGCTTGAGACAGTGCCGAAATGACCGAAGGGAATGTAGGCTATGTCGAAGGCGTGATTGTTTATCACGTTTATTGTTTTTACGTCTGCCATTGTGGAGAGAGCCGATTGCTGTTTTAAGAGGTATTTGGCAGCGTGGTTGTTATCAATGCTTTGGGTGCAAAGTAGAGAGCCATCGGCGGTTTTATTTTTTGATAACGGCGGAGTGATGAAACTTTGCGAAGTGTAGCGAAGCGAAACGGAGCAAGGTTGAAGAACGGAGAATAGCCAATAAACTGTTCATTACGAAGTCTTGGGAATATGTTATCACTACGAAGCCGTGTATCAAACAACGATCAGCTTAGGCAGAACGGCGGATTTTCCTTTGCCGATAAACTTAACATTTTTCAACCACTGCCCAATTTCGCATATCCCTTTATATGCGAAAACCCACCCTGTTTTTTCCCAGTATATCCCAAAAAAAAGGCAGCTGCTACCCCGACTAACAGGGTAAAAAGTTCCTGTCACCAACATTTGATGCCTGGCATTAATTCTATTTGATCACCAGAAATTGAATATGTACCATTATCTTTTCTGCCGATCATGTTTTTACAATTGATAATGTATACACCTACATCGTACAGGCACTCACGGCAGCGGGATCAGAAAAAACATCTTACGAAATTCTCTGCTGCAGAGACCGAGCGCAGCGAGAGGCTCGGAAGCAGGCTCCTGAGTGGTTTTTTCTGAGCCCGCTGCCGTGAGCGCCTGTACGGAGAGCAAGTTGGTTCTAACACTTTTACAAGATCACGCACGCAGACCCGCAGACCGCCGCGCCTGTACGGAGAGCTTCCCGCTACTCCCACTCAATCGTAGCAGGCGGCTTATTGGAAATGTCGTAGGTGACACGCCCTATCTCTTTAACCGAGCCGGTTATACGTGCCGAGATTTCCAGAAGGTCGCGGGTTTCCAGCGGGTAGACGTTTGCTGTCATGCCGTCGGTGCTCGTGATGGCGCGTAACGCGAGAACCCATCCGTATCTGCGGCCCCCGTCAGTGACGCCGTCACCGACGCCGACTGAGCGAATCGGCAGAAGAACAGCGAAAGCCTGCCAAATCTCTTCGTAGAGACTTTTTCCGGGGTTATCGCCTGAGGAGGCGCGGCGTTTTTTTAATTCTTCGATAAAAATAGCATCTGCTTCGCGGAGGATGCCGCACTTTTCTTTGGTTACTTCGCCAAGTATGCGTACTGCAATGCCCGGCCCCGGAAACGGATGACGGCTGACAATTTCTTCATCAATGCCCAGGTAACGTCCTATTTCGCGGACTTCGTCCTTGTAAAATTGGGCAAGCGGCTCCAGGATTTTTCCCGCTTCACGCTTCGCAATCACAAGCGGGCTTGCAACATTATGATGGCTCTTTATCACATTTGCTTTTTTTTCAGAATTGGCGGTTAAGCCGCTTGCGGTTAAACCGCTTTCGATAAAATCTGCGCGGATGCTGCCCTGTGCCAAAAAATAATCCTGCGGTAAACCCAACCTGGCAACTTCCCGCTCCTGTATCGTAATGAACAAATCGCCTATTATTTTTCGTTTTTCTTCCGGTTCGGTTTTACCTTTAAGCGCGGAAAGAAATTCATTTTCGCACATAACAATATGAATATTTTTTGCGCCGAGTTTTTCCAGAATAGCGCGGACAGCCGTTGTTTCGTTTTTGCGCATAAGCCCGGTATCCATATACATAAGATGAACCTGATCACTGTTAAGTGTTTTTAACAGAAGCGCGCCTGCAACGGTCGAATCTACGCCGCCGGAAATCAATAGCAGCACAGGGTGTGAGCCAACCTTGTTTTTTATTGTTTGGTTTAATTCATTTAAGTTTTTTTCAAGAGCTGATAACAACACGGTTACGTCCTCCGGATTTTGCAGCATACAGCGCTTTATCGGCAAGATCGTATAAAATCTGCGTTTCGCTGGTTGATCCGCACCGTATAACATGAACACCAATACTAATAGTAACATACGGCGCTATATTTGATTTTTCATGTTTAATATTCAAATCGCGCACCAATTGAAGCACTTTATCCGCAACAATTTCCGCATGGGAAAATTCTTTCTCGAACCAAAGCAATGCAAATTCCTCTCCGCCGATTCTGGCAGAATAAATATTCATATTTTCTTTTAACCCGGCAAATGCTTTGCCTAAAGCGCGCAGACATTCATCGCCCTGAGGGTGGCCGTAGTGATCATTGTAGTTTTTAAAAAAGTCGATATCCAAAATGGCAACGCACAGGAAATTATCGGATTGACGGTAATTAACAAGAAACCTTTGAAAAGTCTGGAAAAAATCCCTGCGGTTTTTTAATTGCGTTAATTCGTCTACGGTAGATTGATCCTGATATTTATTGCGTTCTTTCTCCAGTTTACCAACGGTTGATGATGAAGATATTCTAAACTTTATAATTTGCCAGCCGAAAAAAAGGCTGATAAAACCGGCAAATATTGCATTTGTTACATCTATACTCCAGGTTCCGAACGGTTTAACCAAAACAGCGCAAACTATAAAAAGAATTACTGCGCAAAGCGTTACACAATAATAATATATCGGTGAAATGTTAAAAACAAACAATGCGCATATTAAAATACACATAAAAGACACGGCAAGATGTCCGGGGTTTGCCCATACGCCCAAATATATGCCCATAAATATTATGTTTAAATAATATAAAGTTATTAATACATAAATAAAATATTTATTAAAATGTTTTCCCTGTTTATACAGCCTGGAAACAAGGTGTGATATTCCAAGAAAAACAAGCGCAACAGCCGAAGTAATTAAATAAAAACGGGCTTTTAAAAAATTGGATTCTACAAGAATAGGAAAAACCATGAAAAGGAACGCTAAAAGAGCAACTATTCCATTTATCTGAACCAGTCTGGGAATATTATCAGAAAACGTCTTATCCATATATCTTCTGTATTCATCAGAACCAAGCGAATAATAACGCCATTCATAAAAGAAGTTCATATAACAACATGATACAGTAAAAACAAACTTATTGCAATAAAAATCTAATTTATTGCATAATTATCAAAATACCCCTGAATTAGAACGATGGGCGTGCCTTTATCGCCCGAACCGCTTACAAGATCACAAAGACTGCCAAGAAGGTCTGTAAGCTGACGAGGCGTGGTTCCTTCCGACTCCATTTTGCCCATCTGATCCCTGCCTGCTTTCGCTTTAATTGCCTGTTCAATGGCTTTGCGAGCCTCATCTTTGGACAGATCCGCAAAGTTGTTGTCTGCAAGGAATTTCAATTTTAGCTCATTCGGCGTTCCCGTTAAACCTGACGTAAATGCAGGAGCAACCACCGGATCGGCAAGTTCCCAAATGCCGCCGACAGGATCCTTAAAACCGCCGTCGCCGTACACAAGCACTTCTACAGTTTTACCGCTTAGTTCACGCAGCGCCTGCTGAAGCTTCTGAACAAAAGTATTGCAATCGCGCGGAAACAGTTTCACCCTGTCATTTGTCGCCTTGTTTGAACCAAGCAGCCCGTAAAGCTCGTTATAACCGCAGGGGGAAAAACCGGGGATCTGGACAGGTTTCGTTAAAAGATCATCAAGCCCTATCACTTTTTTTGCTCCCGCAACAGACAACGCGCGTTTTGTTCTTGATCTGGTATGAATATCAGCGGCTATCACCAGATCGGTATATTCCAGAATACGCTTTGGATCGGCACAGAGGATAATATCGATATTGCTGCCAAGTGATTTGTAATAGGCAATATAATCGATGCCTGTAAATCTATGTTTTACGTCATTGCCGAAAAGACGGCGGAAATCAGCCTCGCTTAAACAGTCTGAATACGGATTAAGATTTTTATCATCAACATCATCCCAGGTTATAAGCTGATTCCCAACTTCGTCCGCCGGGTAATTCAGCAGAACAGTCACTTTTTCTGCACCGCGGGAAATACCCTTAAGCAGCATGGCAAAGCGGTTCCGGCTCAGGATAGGAAAAACAACGCCGATATGTCCCGGCTGCAAACAGCCTTCGCTAAAATTGGCTTTTACATCGGCGGCAATATGATCGATATTGGCATAATTACCCTGAGAACGCGCAACCACAGCTTCGGTAATACCGATAATATCACCGTCATTGATGCGGATATTTTCATGTTCAATTGCATCTTTTACGGTATTGCAAACAACGGCTACAAGATCATCAGATTCGCGGATAATCGGCGTACGCAACCCAAGCGCTTTGGTTCCTGTGACTCTCATACATTGAGTTTAGCATATTTATTAAAAAAAATCTACCGTGATGTTTTCGCTACTTCGCAAATTCGTTTTGCCATATCCTGCAAAGAAACCTGCTCCATAACATGACCCAGTTCGTAGGCGACGCGGGGCATACCGTAGACAACTGCGCTCTGTTCATCCTGCCCAAGTGTCATGCCGCCCTCTTTGTAAATTGTCCCAAGGTGCTGTGCGCCGTCACGTCCCATGCCTGTCATGATTACGCCGAGTACGTTATTCGTAAAATTCATTGCAACTGAGGCAAAAAGCACATCTGCGGAAGGCCGGTGTCCTGAGACCAGAGGCGCGTCAGAAAGACGAACAACAGAACCGGAAGTTTTTTTCTCTACTTCAAGATGTTTGTTACCCTGAGCGATAATGATTCTGCCGGGCAGGATAGCATCGCCGTCTTCGGCTTCTTTTACTTCCAGCGGGCAGATACGATCAAGGCTCTTTGCAAATTCGTTTGTAAAACCTGCGGGCATGTGCTGCACAACAACAATCGGCACTCTTAGATCTGCATCCAGTTTGGAAAAGACCAAACGCAAAGCATCGGGACCGCCCGTACTGATACCTATTGCAATTATCTCTGTTTTTCCCGGTCTGCGAATCTGAACCGGCGATGCAACAGGAGCAGAAGGCGGGGCAGCAACAAGATTAAAATGAAGGGCAATATCAGATAATTTGGTAGAAGGTGTTTTTTGCGTATATTCCGAAGGAGCAAGAACTTTTCTTCCCTGCGATCTGCGGTAAGCGCCGCCGTAACCGAGAAGCTTGGCAATAACATTATCTTTTACAATATGAATATCTTCTGATATTGAACCGGAAGGCTTTTGAACAAAATCACTTGCGCCCAAAGAAAGCGCTTCCATTGTAATTTCCGCGCCTTTGGCGGCAATGGAGGAAAGTATAACTACAGGAATATCAATTCCCTGTTTTCTCCGTTCTTTTAAAAATTCAATGCCGTTCATTTCCGGCATTTCAAGATCCAAAACAATAACATCCGGATTACAGCGGGGTATCTTCTGCAGGGCAAACTGGCCATTCATGGCTTTGTCTGCAACGACAAGCCCGGGTGTATCATCAATCATGCGTCCGATAAGATTGCGCATTAACGCTGAGTCGTCTACAATCAATACCGATATTTCATCTGACACGAAAAACTCCTAAATATTTTTGCGATACAAAGTAGCCCATTCGGTTTTTAAAAATTCAAATTTTGTATCCATTCCAAAAAGAGACTCTGAGTGGCCGATAAACAGGAATGACTTGGAAGCCATTGAATCCCAAAAACGATTCATAACTGCTGTCTGGGCAACTTCATCAAAATAAATAATAACATTACGGCAAAAAACAATATCAAAATTCCTTTGCCCCGATTCGTTTTTAAGGTTATGATAGTCGAATTTTATTTTTGACTGAATATCAGGGCGGATTTTATATCCTCCGTCTACCTTATCAAAGTATTTGACAAGATAATCATCCGGGATACCGACAATCCGGCTATCGGCATAAAAGCCTTCTTTTGCGATCATAAGGCACTTAAGGGAAATATCACTGGCAAGAACCTCAAAATTCCATGACTTGGGAAGGATTTCGTTCAATAACATGGCGATAGTGTAGGGCTCCTCTCCTGTGGAACAGCCGGCGCTCCATAACCTGATGGTACCCGGAACCTTTTTAATATTATTGATAAGCTCCGGAATAACATACTTCTCCAGCGCGTCAAAATGAGCCTGATTTCTGAAAAATCGCGTTAAATTAGTCGTGATTGAATCCAAAAACCCTTTAAGTTCTTCTTTATCAGTTTTAATCTTATCAAGATAGGTTTTTACAGAATCAACGCCTTTTTCACGAAGGCGTTCCTTTAGCCTGCTTTCCAATATTGAACGATTGGTTGGTGTGAAGGTTATACCGCTCTCAGCATAAATGAGGTCACGATACAGTTCAAAATTGGCATCATCAAGAAATTGGTTATCTGCCATATCTATATAGTAGGAGACTATCCCGAAATAGTCAATGGTATTTGACAGACTTTGTCCTTTTATAAAAAAATGATAAAATTGAATTATTATGAAACTTGACCTAAGAGCGCCGCTTTTTTATGCTAAAACCAATCTGACTAAAAGCGATCAGGCGGAAAAGCCTTTAAAAAACGAAGAATTTCTGTTTTGCTATGCCCTGAACCCCCTGCAAAGCAGCAGCATAGAGCCGGAAAGGGCTGAATTTCTGGGTCCCCTTCTGTTTTTTGGCAAAAAAACAGAAGAACAACCATCCGAGGGGGACCCCAAGACAGTCAGCTTACCGCAGGGTCTTTACTTGTTCACGCAAAAACGAGGCGAGGCTGACTGGCTGGACATGGCAATAGAACAGCAAAAGGACGGTCTCTGGGAACGAGACAAGCTGGAAGATACGCTATACATACGCCTTTTACACGAAGACGATGCCCCGGTTACCCAAGTCTTCCGGGCAGCAGAAAAAAGGTAGCTGCTACCTTTTTTCAATTTGGTAGCTGCTACCAGCTTCCACAGCGTGCCCTTTCTGTGATATATTAAGAAACTTATGTTTCTTAAACGCCTTACAATTCTCGGCTTTAAATCCTTTGCGGATCGTACGGAAATTGAATTTAATAAAGGTATCACTGCCCTGCTGGGACCAAATGGCTGCGGAAAATCCAATGTGGTTGATGCGGTCAAATGGGTATTGGGGGAACATTCCATCAAATCCCTGCGTGCAGAAAAAATGGAAGATGTTATTTTCAGCGGTACCGAAACCCGTAAACCCCTCAATGTGGCAGAGGTATCCCTAAGTTTCGCCAATGAGTCCGGTCTTTTGCCCATGGATGTGCCGGAAATAGAAATAAAAAGGCGGTTATACCGTTCCGGAGAAAGCGAATATTTTATCAACGGGGCGCATGTAAGGCTTAAAGATATCCGAGAATTGTTCTGGGATACCGGCGTGGGCAAAATAGCCTATTCGGTAATGGAGCAGGGAAAAATCGATCAGATTCTCTCGTCTAAACCGGAGGAAAGGCGCTATCTGTTTGAAGAAGCAGCGGGTATTACCCGGTACAGGGAACGCGGCGCAGAAGCGGAACGGAACCTTGCCAAAACAGAAGAAAATGTGCGTCAGATGGAATTGGTTTTAAATGAGGTAAAACGTTCCTATGACAGCCTTAAAACTCAATCAGAAAAAACCTTGAAGTACCGCACTCTCCGCGATGAAATTTTTAACTTTGAATTGGATATCCAATTGCTTCGCTTAAAACAGTTCAGATACGATAAAGATGAAAAAAACGAAACTCTCAGGCGCAGAACTGCCGATCGCGACAGGATACGCGCGGAAATGGAAGCGGAAAACAAAGCGCTTGAAGCAAACATGGACGAAGTTAACTCCATGGAAGCGCGGCTTGTAGAGCTGCAGAAAAACATTTACGGTCTTGCTCTGGAAAAAAATGCGCGTGAAAACGAAATACGCCTGTTCAACGAACAGCGCGGTGAAAATAAATTGAAGATTGGGCAGAATGAAGAACGGGAAAAACAAGCCGCGCAGAAAATCACAGAGTTAAACGATGATGCTGCGGGGCAGGATGCCGTTGTAGCGGATCTTCGCAAACAATGCGAAAGCATAGAAGAAAATATCCATTCATTTGAGGAAAACATTCAGCTTGCCGCATCGCGCATTAACGAAAATGAAAAAGAAGCGCGCAGGGCAGAAGAAGAAATAACAAATATAGAAAAAGACCTGGCTGCTCTGGAAAAAGACCTGGCTAAAATTACCGATGATATTGTAGCGGAACTTGACGCTGGTTTAAAAAAAGCCGGCTACTCTGCGGCAGAGCGTAAAAATGCGGAAGAAGCGTTACGTGAAACTTTAGCGCGTCTTCGCACGCTGCTTGCCGGACGCGAAGTATTAATCCGCGATCTTGCTTCCGCAGCAAACTCCGGCAATGCTGACGGTCAGGAAATAGGACGTATTGCCGTAACATTGGCAGAAGGTTTTGCCGAAGCCGTTTCCGGGGCGGACAAAGCTGTTGAACTTTTTAACCGTTACCGTGAAAATTCTGCAACCTTTATTGACGAATTTCTTGCGCCGGAAGGTATCATTACAAAAAAACGCGCATTGGATACTCAGATAAGAAACGCAAAAGACGGTATTGATGAGCGGCGGCACCGGATAAAAACATTGCGTGACGACAATGTCGTCCTTATGGCAAAAATTGATGAATACCGCGCAACTCTTGAAAACCTGAAAGTAAACCGCGCCCAGATGCACGCGCGCGCTCAGTCTGCGGAAGATCAGGCTCGTTTAATCCGGCGTGAGTTATCTGGGCAGGAAGGTCTGTTAAAAAATATCCGCGATGAACTAGCTCTTTACCGCAAAAGACTGGAAGAAATTGAAGGAAGAATTGCCGCCGCCCAGCAGGATATTGCAGGCATCAGCGAAAAAACAGCGGCGTTTACATCCGAACTGGAAAAGCTGGAAAAAGATATCCGCAAAAGAAACGATAATGTTGCCAGTAAAAAAGTTGTTATCAATAAACGGATGACAGAACTTTCCAAAGTGCAGGAAGCGCTGGAAAAAATACATCTTGAACTTGTTCAGTCAGAAATGGAAATTAAAAACATTCAGGAAAATTTCCGGGAAACTCATTCAAGGGATTTGCTGGAATTTGAAGAACGTATTTTTACGATAACAGCGCCAACTTCAGAATTACGCGAAAAACTTGCAGCGTCACGTGCAAAAATGAAGGAACTGGGATCTGTTAATCTTATGGCTCCGGAAGAATTTGCAGAAACAAAACAACGCTATGAATTTTTAAGCGGTCAGATGGCAGATCTGGAAAAAGCCCGCAAAGACCTGGAAGATTTAACATCGGAAATCCGCCAGGAATCATCAAAATTATTTCTTGATACCTACAACCGCATTAAGAAAAATTTCCATAATATGTTCAGGCGGCTTTTCGGCGGCGGCCGTGCAGAATTGCGCCTTTCCGATCCTAACCACGTCCTTGAATCCGGCATTGAAATTCTGGCACAGCCGCCCGGTAAAAAACTGGAACATTTAAGTCTGCTCTCCGGCGGCGAATGTTCAATGACGGCAGTTGCGCTTCTTTTCGCCACCTACATGGTAAAACCCAGCCCATTCTGTCTGTTAGACGAAATTGATGCCGCTCTTGACGAACAAAATGTAGGGCGCTTTGTGCATCTTCTAAGGGAATTCAGCGACACCAGCCAGTTTATAATAATCACGCATAACAAAAAAACTGTTACAGGCGCCGGAACTTTATTGGGCATAACTATGGAAGAGTCCGGGGTCACAAAAACAATCGCTGTACGCCTTGAAAACGAAGAACTGGCTCTTTCAGCCGAGCCCCAGAGCGAACTGTGGGACACTGACGATAAATTCGAAGAAGAGGACGTTCCGCCGGAGGAAGGAAGAGAACTTCCCGTCGGCGTAAATGATCCCAAAAAAGTCACTCCTGAACAGCTGCGTCCAATAAGATCAAGACGCACGTAGCCGGTAGCAGCTACCATTCTCCATGAATAAGGAGTTTTTATATGAGCGAATGTAAATGTCATGGGGGAAACCAAATAACTGATGAAAACGAAGGAAAAAAAGAAATCATCAGGATTATTTGCGGAGCAGCGATTTTCGCAGTTGGAATTATAATTGATAAATTAGCGGTTATTAATTTGTCAGATTATCTTATATTTTCTATCTATGTTTTAT
This sequence comes from Treponema sp., assembly GCA_009784975.1. Classification (GTDB taxonomy): domain Bacteria; phylum Spirochaetota; class Spirochaetia; order Treponematales; family Breznakiellaceae; genus WQXQ01. The sequence continues at coordinate 2,656 of WQXG01000064.1, read as the reverse complement.
CGTATCTGATACTTGGCGGAAATATTGTATTTAGGGCAGCTAAAGGAATTCTAAAAGGAAAAATATTTGACGAAAATTTTTTAATGAGTATTGCTACTATCGGGGCTTTTGTAATTGGCGAATATCCCGAAGCTGTAGGGGTTATGCTTTTTTATCAGGTTGGCGAAATGTTTCAGGAAATGGCTGTCAGAAGATCAAAGAAATCTATTACCAACCTTATGAATATCAGACCTGATTACGCAAACTTAAAAAAAGGTGATGATTTTATAAAAGCAGCGCCCGATACTGTAGAAATCGGCGATATTATCATTGTAAAACCCGGTGAAAAAATTCCGCTGGATGGTATTGTTATAAACGGCAGTTCAATGCTTGATACATCGGCTTTGACGGGCGAGTCCGTTCCAAGGAGCGCAAAGGTAACAGATAATGTTTTATCGGGCTGCGTTAACCTGAACGGAGTCTTGACCATTGAAGTTACAAAAGTTTTTGGAGAATCAACTGTTTCAAAAATAATTGACCTTGTGGAAAACGCTTCCGGCAAAAAAGCAAAAACCGAAAATTTTATTACTGTATTTGCGCGTTACTATACGCCTGCCGTTGTTATTCTTGCTGTTTTAATTGCTGTTTTGCCGCTTTTATTCTTTGGCGGTGAATGGAAAGAATGGCTGCACCGTGCGCTTGTTTTCCTTGTAATTTCATGTCCATGCGCACTTGTTCTGTCAATTCCTATGGGTTTCTTTGCGGGTATTGGAAAATCTGCAAAAAACGGAATTCTTGTTAAAGGCGGAAATTTCCTGGAGGCTTTTAATAATCTTGATACTGTGGTATTTGATAAAACAGGAACTTTAACCAAAGGTGTATTTAAGGTTACTGCTATTGAAACTGCAGAAAATTTTTCCAAAGATTCTGTGATAGAATTGGCAGCCCATGCTGAAGTTTTTTCCAATCATCCCATTGCATTATCTATATTGAATGAATACTCTAACCAAAAACCTGATAATGAAATTGAAAAAAACAATTTATCAGACTATACCGAAATTTCAGGTCACGGTGTCAGTGTTTCCCTGAAAGATAAAACTATTCTTGCAGGAAACGACAAACTAATGATAAAAAATGGCATAAACTTTAAAGCAGCACAAAGTACAAGTACAAAAGTTTATGTTGCAGTTGATGGAAAATTTGCAGGCTGCATAACTATATCCGATGAAATCAAGAGCGACAGTAAAGATGTTATATCAATGCTTAAAATTAAAGGCGTAAGAAAAACAGTAATGCTAACCGGTGATACGCCGCAAATAGCCGCTGTTGTCGCTGAGGAATTGGGTATTGACGAAGTGTACGCAGGTTTACTGCCGCATGAAAAAGTTGAAAAAGTGGAGATGCTTGCTTTACAAAAAAATAATAAAGGCAAGCCGGCATCAAAAAAGAGCCTTGCTTTTGTCGGAGACGGAATTAATGACGCTCCCGTTCTCGCAATGGCAGATATCGGCATTGCAATGGGCGGTCTTGGTTCTGATGCCGCTATTGAAGCTGCCGATGTGGTACTAATGACAGATGAACCTTCAAAATTATCTGCTGCGATAGACATCGCGCGGTTTACAAAAAAAATCGTCTGGCAGAACATCATTTTTGCTTTGGGAATAAAAGGCGTTTTTCTGGCACTAGGCGCTTTCGGAATTGCGTCTATGTGGGAGGCGGTTTTTGCCGATGTAGGTGTTTCGCTCCTTGCAGTTTTAAATGCCATGAGAATATTGGGTTTAAAAAACAGGGGATAAAATATTGACAAAATAATAAAAATGCATTAATAAAGAGTAAATATATTTTTGAGGGATTGTTTTGGATTAGATGAAGCAAGAACGATTTTGGAGCAAAGGATGGAAATTAAGACATATTCTAAAGAATATTTTAACAGCATTTATAATGTTATCCATAAAACAATAGAAGAAATATACCCAAAATACTACCCAAGAGAAGCTGTAGATTTTTTTCATAATCATCATTCAAAAGAAAATATGGAAAAACAATTGCCTAATGAATATACATTGGTAATATTTGAAAATGATATTATAATTGGAACTGGTACTTTAGCAGGAAATGAAATTAAACGGTTTTTTATATTGCCCGAATATCAAGGCAAAGGATATGGAAAAATACTGTTAGAAGAACTGGAAAAAAATATAAATTGTGAAAAATACGATAAATTAATATTGGATGCTTCATTGGGTGCTGTTAAGTTTTATGAAAGAAACGGCTATATATATAAACAGTATAAAACAATAGATTTACCCGATGGCAATTTTTTATGTTATTTAGAAATGGAAAAAGCATGTCAATAAAAGGAATAAATGTACCTGATTATTTTCAAATTGGTAAATGGAATTAAACGGTGATATTTACAGTTTTTTGTCATACTCCCATTACCGCCATTATATTTAACAGCGGAATGAGAGTATAAAATCAATTATAAGGTAATTGTGAAAATCGAACTTTTTGCGTTTTCTACTGACCAGATTATATTGTTGTGAATTATGTTACTGCTTACAGTAACATAAGCGGAATAATTACCGCTTTCTATGTGTCCGCTGTTTATTAAACTGGCGGACATTTCGGGTTCAAATTGCCACGATAATTCATTGTAATTTACGCCATACCCTAC
>WQXG01000063.1 GCA_009784975.1 Treponema sp. | reverse complement strand
CCCGGCTATGAGCCCTGACCACTAAAATTTAAAAGATAGAAAACAATTATTTTAAATTTCTGTAATTTTAGTGGTCAGGTCTCTCCGCCGGAGAACTTCGGAAGATGTTTTTCTGCGCCCGCAGCCTGCCCCGTCTTCCCGTTTCCTGGTATTATTAAAGAACAGTGACAGGCGCTAATTTTACTTCATTTACCTCTCAAACTCCCACGCGAGTCTTGGATAGCCTCTTGCGATTCCGGTCATGCTCCAGCCTTTGTCTTCTGTAAAACCGCGAGCTGCATTTGTCCACCATGCTGAAGTTACAAGATTAGCATGCGTTACATTCGCTCCATTGGGCGTAGTAGCGCCTGTTGCGCCTATTGAATGAGCAGATAGAGTACCCAAATAACTGTTTGCAACAAGCACATTCATAACATTGAGTGCATAATTATTGGATGCGGTGATATCAGTAGTATTATATCTTGGAACAAAAATCCGGCGTATATCTCTATTATTGTTGGTAGCGCTATTAAAGAAGCCTTTGGCAATTATAAATTCGCTCAATACAACACAGTTTCTAATAATACCAGGACCATTAGTAGGAGAATTCGCATCAGTAAAAAATCCAACAAGACCGCCGGCTACAGCAAGCCTTCTAGTATTAACGTCACTTTCAATTCTGGTAGCTGATTGCGCAATTACATTACCTTTTGCAAAACAATGTTCTATAGTTACCGTAGCGCGAGCTCTTCCAACAAGACCGCCGGCGCCGCTATGCGAAGCTGTTATAAAAGGATCATCTACTTCTACATTTCCAAGCGCATAACTGTTTTTAATTGACGATCTGTTTGAAGCATAACCAACTAAACCACCGGCATAAATAACATGATCGTTAGTGTTTACAGCATTGCCATTACCTTCAGAAGTTCTCCCTGGTCCAGCCGAAATAATAACATTACCTGTAGTTTTACTTTGATTAATTTCTGTAAAACGTGTATACCCCAGAAGACCGCCGGTATAGGCTTTTAAGCCTGTCTTTATAACTATATCTCCTGAAGCTGAACATTGATTTACCAATACATGACTAGAACCGGAACAAATAGAACAAATATGAGTAGCACTGCTATCAGTAAGGCGTACATAGATATAACCTATCAATCCGCCAATGTCTACACTTACAGAACCATTTGTATTTATAAAAAGCGAAGAGGAAGAATGACAATCTTCGATTTCAAAACGCTCAAATTCATTATTAATCTCTATATACCCGATAAATCCCCCAATTACAAGCCAGCTTACATTTGGCGACTCAATAACTGTTATTGAATTACCGCTGTATTCTCCTTTGATATTAGTATTTAAAACCCAACCGGCATATCCGCCCATATAAAGATCTCCGTTTCGTAAATAAGATACTTTAATATTTGCCGCTTGTGGTCTGTTTCCGCTAACACTTGGACCTTTTTCTCCGATTTTACCCATATATCCAAATATACCGCCAATATTGGTTATATCATTATCAATATAAACTCCGTCAATGGTAACGTTAATAGTCCCGTATTCATAAAGCGTATTTTTTACATAAAGATCTGCAGATACAGTGCTATACGCAAGTCCCGTAATCCCGCCTAACCTTAAAACATTATTAACAGAAACTGTTATATTTCCAAATGCATTAGCTCTTTCCAGTGTAGGCACATAGCTGTCTGTACCCGTAACATCTGAATAATAGGTCCCAGCTATGCCGCCGAGATTCAAAGGACTATTACATTCTCTAATAATAAGATCTGTATTTAAAGCCCATACACAATCTCTAACACTGCCGTTTTCTACATATCCAGCAATACCTCCAACATTTATTCCGGTTGAATAATCGGTATTATTTGAAAGCCTCATATTCAAACTGCTGTATACATTTTCAATCAAGGTATCTTGACCGTTCAATTCGCCTGTTATGCCGCCGAAATGATTGATGATATCGCCGGAAACATTTATCTCGCCGCTTACAATTATATTTTTTAATTTAGTATTTCCTGCGGCATATCCTGCAAGCCCGCCGACATGCGTTGCATTATTTATAGCAGCAGGGGAATTGTAACGTACAATCAGATCACGGATTTCAGCATCTTGCACATAACCAAAAAGCCCGGTGTGCTTGGCATCGCTGAAGTCTCCAGTTACGGTTATCATATGCCCGTTACCGTAGAACCTGCCCCGAAAAGAATCTATGCAGACACAAGGTTCTTCTTCACAATTTTCACAATCATAAATATTTAACCTGCTCATGCCAATGGGTGTATGGTCTTCAACTTCAATGTCATTTGTTAATACATACTGCCCTGTTGTTCCCCATGTTATAGCCGCAAGCTGTGCTGCTGTATTTATTTCTGTTATTTTGATTTCTGTTATCGGTATTGTTCTGCTGTCCCATTCGGTTTTCATTCCGGGATAATTCCATATCTTGAAACTAACAGTGTCCTCGATAACTTGACCTGTGTAAAGATTTATTGTTATCGTGTATTCTATATTTTTTGTTATTGTTCTTCCATCTTTTATTCCCGCCGCGTCAATTCTGGTTGAAGGGATTACTCCGTTTTCCAACGGAAAATTTCCTCCGCGGTTTTCGCGGTAAAATGCTTCTATACGTGTGCCTCCTGCACGTGAAAACGAAACTGTTATTTCTTGCCTGATGTCATCATACTCCGCGCTCCAAAATGTAATTCGCGGATTCTCAACCAAACTTGACATTGTATACCACGAGAATGTCTTAGCATTATTTGCCATTTTATTTCCATGTAAATTCGCTATATCTTTTCCAGCAGATACAATTATTTTTGTATCAAACGGCGGCAGATTTTCTCCTTTGGGCGTGATTGTTACAAAATATAAACCTCCCAACTCTGTGTAGACAGGAGCATTAAAGTGTCCGCTTAAGTTGCTGCCGTCTCCGTCTTTGATGCTGATCAGATCATCTCCAAAAATCAGCGTCTCTTCGTTTATCTGAGCGTTAAAGTGAATTATTATCGGCGTACCTCTTGGCAAAGTTTTTTCCGGATTTGGATCATCTTCCGGTTCTGTGCGCAGCACTCTTGGCTGTGTTCTGCAAATTGGAATAAGAGTAACAGGTATTTCACTATCAATAGTAAATTTAAAAGTCCCGCCGTTAGGGTTAATTTGCGGCAGAACAACATCGCTTACTTTATTTTCATCAATCAAGCTATTAATATTGTCATGCCAGCCAGACGGCAGTTTTGATGTTTCGTAAGCGATCCATTCAACAAGGCTGTATGCGGGAGCGGGTGTAAAATCCAAAGAAAAGGAATACTTTTTGCGAATATCCATATTACCCGGCGCAAGTGTGCCTCTTACAGGATTACTGCTGCCCCAATTGGGATGGTAATCTAGCCTTACAGTAAGCCTCGCCGCATTACTCCACGCAATCTCATCATCAATTCTTTGCATAAAACCCGGGTCGCCTTCGCAAGCTACAATGAACAGAGAACAGAAAACAATGAGCAATGAGAATACCTGATTTATCCTATTTTTTTTAATTGTTAATTGTTCATTGTAAATTGATAAATGATGGTTCATAGATAATTCTCCTTTTGTTATTACCCTATAAGATTGGGAATTTAAACGACCCTTTAAATTCCCAATTACACGTTGATTTTTTGAGGTAAGCAGTATGCTCAAAGTGTGCAGAAAATCGTTGCTTTGTTCATTAAAACGAACATTTTATTGAGAAAACTTGACTATATTATTAAAATAATGCTATAATAAAATGAAATTAATCCCCGCATTTGGCGGGCTAATTTTTGGCTGTAATTGGGAATTTAAAGGGTCCATTAATTTCCCAACCCCTCTTCCCCCCGCGTCCCCTGCGTCTCCGCGTGAGTCTTGGCTAATCTTCCCCCCCTCTTCCCTCCGCGTCCTCTGCGCCTCCGCGTCTCCGCGTGAGTCTTGGCTAATCTTCCCCCGAGGATAACCCGAATTAGCGCGGATATTCACTTGACACTTCATTCTGCCTAGTGTACACTTGAAGTGTACACTATGTACGGAGGTTTTTATGGAAATTTCTACAAAAGAATTGAGGATTCAACCGGGCAGGATAATATCGCGAGTTAACCAAGGGCTGGACGTAACAATAACTTATAAGGGAAAACCGGCTGCAAAAATTATTCCAATTAGAAAAACAGAAACTGTAAATCCCGAAAATACAGAAGATGAATTATTTGGGCTTTGGAAAGACAGAGAAGATATTGGCAATGTGGATCAATTTGTCAGAAGCATGAGAAAAGGCAGAAAATTATAAACTTTACCCAACTGAAAAGGAGATTACATTCTTGATAATTGATTCTGATGTTTTAATATGGTATTTACGCGGAAATACAAAAGCACAAAAAATAATAACCTCAAATATACCTTTTAAGATCTCTGTAATAAACTATCTGGAATTAATACAAGGCATGCGTGACAAAAATGAATTAAGGGCTTTGCAAAAACAATTAAAAAACTGGTCAACAGAAATTATCCAAATAAATGAAAATATATCAACTTATGCGATGTTTCTTGTAGAAAATTATTTTTTAAACCACAATATGGAAACAGGAGATGCTATAATTGCGGCAACCGCAATGGAAAAAAGCGAAATCCTGCTAACTGCAAATTTTAAACACTATGGATTTATCCCCAATCTTCAGGTATTAAAATTTAATCCCAAATAGCAGTGAGTACAGAAAAGCGGTTCCTGTTACACTTTCACATTTAATTACAATTACAAAGATTCGGGAAGGCGGGGCAGCCTGCGGGCGCAGAAAAACCCCTCAGGAATTCGCTTACGAGCCTCTCGCTGCGCTCGGTCTCTTCAGCGAAGAATTTCGGAAGATGTTTTTCTGCGCCCGCAGTCTGCCCCGCCTTCCCGTTGCTTGGTTATAATTGAAAAACAGTAACAGGTACTATACGGCAAAGATTCCTTCTTCAAACTTTCGGGTTGCGGTCAGCACCCTTGCGAGAGTCTTAGCAATTTTTCTTCCCCCGTTCGTATTCGTGGTAAAAAATTCTCCCCCCCGTTCGTCTTCGTTCGTGTGGTTCGTGGTAAAAAAAATCTCTTCCTCTTCCCTCCGCGTCCCCCGCGCCTCAGCGCCTCCGCGAGAGTCCTTGCTAATCTTCAAATCTTCCTCCCGCGCACAATCATCACATCACCGAAACCCAATTTTTTCGCCAGAACATCCACGCACTTTTTAAGCCAAAGCGGCGCGTAACCTGCGCCAAGCCCGCCCCATGTACGGATTTTTTCTATTTTAAAACCAGTTTTTCTCAGCAGCCCGGACAAAGAAGCGGCAGAAAATAAATAAAGATGATCAAAAATTGCGGAGCGCCAGCGGCTTGCAAAAAGACGAGCCTGAAAACCGCTGATGTTAGGGGTAGTAATAAAACAATAACCGTTATTTTTCAGGATACGGAAAGTTTCTTTTAAAAATGCAGAAGGAGCATTTAAGTGTTCGATTAGGTGGGAAGCAAGAACAACATCAAAACTGCAATCTGGGAAATTATTGGCTTCCAGCGGAATGTTTTTCACGTCAAGTTTTCTCGTATGCACGGCGTATTCTGCGCAGGGGGAAATTTCTACGCCTGTTACGTGCCATCCTTTGTTACGCAGGTTATCAAGGAGCGCGCCTGTTGCGCAGCCGATGTCAAGGATACGGGGTTCCTTGGTACGGGAAAATATTTCTTTTTCCAGTTTGTCAAAACCGGCATCTTTAAGAGAGAGGAGCTGCAGCTTAAGAAAAGCAGCTTCGTTTTCCAGTTCGTAAGAAAGATAATTGTTTCCGTAAATGCTTTTGTAACGTGTTATTATTTCTTCCTTAAGCGGCTGCGGGTTTCTTTGCACAAGATTGCAGGAGCAGCAGCGTACAAAAGAAAATCCTTCGCACTCAAGAGCGGGTTTAAAAACCAAACCGGCGCAGCAGGCGCATGGAACAGTTTTGCTTTTGCCGTCTGCTGCCGGCATTGACCATGTTTTCACCTAATTAACAACAAGACGGTTAATGACGCTGCGGGAAGAGCCGGTAATATCCTGCACTATGATTTCCAGGGTTACCTGTCCGCGTGTCAGAAAAACATCTGCGGCTTCAAAGGATGGGGAATATGCGTAAACTTTACTTGCCGGAACCAGCCCGTTACGCGAAACCATGAGTACGCCGTCTCTTGCGGAAACAAATTCAAAATTAAGGGAGCCTACTTCCGCGCCGTTTACGGAACAGACAATTCTATGCAGCGCAAATTGACCGGGAACAATTGCCGCCGGTACGCGGCTTGTTCCGCCTGCAGCATTTACAAAAACAGTATACCGTCCCTGCGTCAGATTACGCGATTGTACAACACCCTGCGCATTGCGTAATTCTACAGAAAGAATTTGCACAGGACGCGTTTCCTGCATTGGGGTGATAATCATGGCAGGATTGATCCAGCGTCTCTCCCGTCTGTCAAAAATCATAAAATAAAAACCATTCTGCGCCGACCAGCCTGAAATCCCTGCAGACGCGACAGGCTGCTGCCGTTCAACCTGATTTTTTAAATTATTTTCCGGCTCATTGGCATAACGGCTGTAAATACTGATCAATCCGTCTCCGTGATCAACAGCAGCCCATGCGCCCAGCGGCGACGGAAGACGCGATGCCGCAAACTCCGCCGCATTATTGGTGCGCGTAAAAATCACTTCTCCGCTTTCTGCGGCAACCACATCTGTACCTCCGGCAAAAACCATTCCCAGAACAGGTTTACCCCTGTTGTTGGAACCGAAGTTTCTTACAAGGACGGCATTCCCGGATGGCCAGCTCATCGCATCAAGAGAATCAAAAAGAAAGCCGGTAAAAATAACAAGAATAAAAAATATAACGATTATGTGTTTCATTTACTTTTCCTTTAACTCAAAAGAAACCAATGTTGTTCCTCCTCCGGCAATCAGACTGGAACCTGTCCTTGCCAGAAAAACATCATCGCTTTTAAACAATGCGCTCATAAAAATAGCATCAGAAGAACGTGAAATATCAAACCATCTGTCCTGCGGAAATCTTACCCCCACAAGCTTTTTCTCGATTAGGCTTTCCGGGGAGGAATGAGATATAACAAGAAATAAAAACCCCTGCTCTCCGGATTCTTCTACAGCTATAATTTCTCCGTCCAGCGGAATAAATACACTGCGTCTTGTTCTCATATTGTAGCAGTTAATTCCTCCTGTACGTTCATAAACAATACGCCTGTCATCATCAACAAATAAAATCCGCACAGGACGGCTGAATCCGGCATCCAAAAATTCGTGGTATACAACTTTATAATCGCCGCCGGAATTGCCGAAGCGTTCAAGCAGCAAAAATCTCTGTTGATCGATGCCGCTAATAATCCCGATACGCGAACCGTCGCTGGAAATTGCGCACCCCAGAATCACCGCATAACGCGACCCGCCGGGCTCAAAATAAAAAATCCTCTCCCCAGCAGAACTAAAAACCTCGATTACACCGTCCAGCGATCCTGTTAAAAGAAGACCCGCTCTTGCGTCAATACAGGTAAGCATAGAGCCGAATTCATAAGTCCAAATAATTTCTCCGGTTTCGTTAATTTCTGACAAAGAGTTATTTTCGCTGCCAAGCACAAAAACCCTGTTATCACGTAAAACAGGGTACCCTCCGGCATTTTCGATATTAATAATTGTTTCTTCATTGATATTTTTAATTTCGATGTTTGCAGGCATCGCACCATATTCTGTCCACATATTCTGACCAAGAGCAATGTCATTTGTTTTTACCCTGTTAACTGCAAATACCCCCGATGAATCAACATAACCAAAATGTGACCCCAGCACAAACGGAAGCAGATTATCAGCCTGGCTGCCCTGTAACGAGCTGCTCGTTAAGGAACTTATCCATTTTTGCTCAAGGACTACCTCGCGTTTAACCGGTCTTGCAGCCATGAAAAAATAAACGATAAAAAGCAGGATAATAATGATAATACGGAATCTTTTTCTTTTTAGAGCCACAATTCCCCCTATTGTCTGACGCTGAATATTATTTTATATTATAATTTACAAGGAGGCAAGCATGAACTTACAAATGGAAAAATTATTTTTGGAAGCGCAGAAAATAGCGGAAAAAGCCTATGTCCCGTATTCAAAATTCCGGGTAGGCGCGGCATTACTTTGCGAAGATGGAAAGATAATCACCGGCGTAAATGTCGAAAACCGCTCATTTGGACTTACAACCTGCGCCGAACGCAATGCTATTTGCACTGCCGTTGCGCTGGGATACACTCGGTTTCTCGCCCTCGCGGTCTGTACCCCTGACTCACAAACCCCGGTAGGTCCATGCGGCGCATGCCGTCAGGTAATCAGCGAATTTATGCCGGCAGACACCCCCGTCCATTTTGCCGCAAAAGACACCTATATGGTAAAAACCACGGTAGGTGAACTTTACCCGCTGGATTCCCTGCATGAACTGAGACATTGAATTGACATTTACAGTTAAACCATGTGATAATACCCTATGAATGAAGTTCAGGCAGATGCTATACTTTCTTTGCATCGTATACTTTTTCTAAATAACTTAAATAAAAAGGACGCTCTTTTGGTTCTTGCGGAAAACCTCTCAGCCGCCCCGCAGATTAAAAACAGGCAGGAATTAACGGCAGAAATATTCAAAAGAGAAGAATTGATGAGTACCGCCATCGGATGCGGGATTGCGATCCCCCATGTCCGGCTTCCATCGATAACAGACCTTGTGGTTTCTGTCGGTATCAGCCGCTCGGACATAGTCGATTTTCATCCGCTGGATGATGAACCGGTACGGCTGATTTTCATGATAGCCGCAGCCCAGAATCAGCATGCCTATTATCTACAAACCCTTTCATGGTTCTGCACCCGCCTTAAAAACAGGGAATTAAAAGAGGCGCTGTTAAAGTCACAAACTACGCAGGAAGCGTATGATTTACTAAAATACACAAAATAAGGAGAAGATTATGAGAAATCTTTTGATCCTCGGTATCGTTGTCAGCGTAATGCTTATTGCATGCGCGCCAACCGCAGAAAAAATCGACGGAGTTTATTCCAGCAAGGTAGGACAGTTTGAAGTTTTCATGCTGGTCGAAGCTGAAAGAGACGGAAACACAGCCATTCTGGTTGATGCGGACGAAGCCATTCTGGAAAAATATATTCCAGAAGACGGCTTTAAACACACTGCCAATGCTTTTTTAATTAAAGCAAACGGACAAAACATCATGATAGACACCGGAACAGGAGCAGGCGGCATCCTTGTAGAAAAAATTAAAAAAATCGGCGTAGAACCTGAAGATATCAACGCGGTATTTATCACCCACCTGCACGGCGATCACTTCGGCGGTCTTCAGAGAGACGGCGAAGCGGTTTACCCGAATGCAACTATTTATCTTTCAGAAAGGGAACTTCAGCATTTCACCGTAACCAATCCCAATCCCGCGGCCGTTGCAGCGCTTGCGCCGTACGATTCACAAATAGAAACATTTGAACCTGCAGCTCTTAATGCCGAAGAAAAACCGGCTTTACTTCCCGGCATAATCCCGATTGCGGCTTTTGGACATACACCGGGTCACACACTTTTCCAGATAGAAAACGGCAATGACAAACTGCTTATTATCGCAGACCTTCTGCATGTAGCGCTTGTTCAATTCGCTGTTCCGGAAATCAGCGCAACCTTCGACATAGACCCTGTTACAGCAGCAGTAGTCCGCCGCGAAGTATTATCCTACGCAGCAGAAAACAAAATTCCGTTAGGCGGAATGCATATTGTTTATCCGGGAATAGGCACTGTAGAAACAGACGAGACCGGATTTAAATTCACACCAGCAAAATAAAACAGAAGACAAAGAGCAAAGAACAGAGAGAAAAGAGCAAAGAAAAGAACTCAGCTCTTTGTTCATTGCTCTTTGCTCATTGCTCTTTGTTCATTGCTCTTTGCTCTTTTGCTCCCTACTCTCCAATAACCGCGCGAATATCACCTTTAATAGCATTTAGTTTACGGGCGGCTTCCGCTTTCGCCGCTTCCAATCCGCCGGAACCAACTTCAACGCAGCAATCGGCGTAAAACTTTATCTTGGGCTCTGTACCGCTTGGACGCGCGCTGACAACTGTACCGTCTTTCAGGAAAAATTGCAGCACATCGCTGGGCGGCAACCCGTCTGCTCCGTTTTTAATATCGCGGACTCTAACTACCTCTATACCGCCAAGTGCCTTGGGGGGATTTTTCCGGTATTCTTCCATAATTCCGTTCATGACAGACTGACCCTGCGGTCCCTGAAAATATTTGGAAATACCCAATTCCTGCCAAAACCCGCAGATAACATAAAGCTCATCAAGACGATCCAAAAGACTTTTACCCTTGCTGCGCCAGTAAATGGTCATCTCCGCAGTAAGAGCCGCCGCAGAAATACCGTCCTTGTCGCGGACTTCTGTCTCTACAAGATAACCGTAACTTTCTTCCGTACCAAAAACAAAACTTCTGGCGTCAGCATCGCCTGAGGCAAGACCGGTTTCCCATTTGCGCATAACATCTGCAATCCATTTAAAACCGGTAAGACACTCAAAACATTCCGCACCGTAATATTCTGCTATTTTTTTCTGCATCCCCGTAGTCACGATAGAATTGATCATGGCAGCATTAGCCGGCAGTCTGCCCTGCTCCTTGCGCGAAAGGAAAATATAATCTGCAAGCAGCACACCCATCTGGTTTCCCGTTACCAAAGTAAAACCGCCCGTCTTGTTAGGAACAGCAATGCCAAACCGGTCTGCGTCGGGGTCTGTAGCCATTACAACATCTGCTTTTTCTTTCGTGCCCAGTTTAATAGCCATTTCCAAAGCAGCGGCTTCCTCCGGATTGGGAAACGCGACAGTGGGAAAGTTCCCGTCGCCTTCGCGCTGTTCAGGTACAGTAATTACTTTTAAACCCAAATCACCCAGAACTTTTTCTACATGAGGCGCGCCGGTTCCGTGAAGCGGAGTAAAAACTATTTTTACATCTGCGGCTTTTTCTTTTATCAAATCCGGCCTAAAAAGACAGGCTTTCACCATTTCCTGATAAGGCACATCCACTTCTTTATCGATTATAACAAGCAGCCCCTTATCCAGCGCTTCCTGCCTTGAAATTTCTTTGATATCTTTTACAGCATTTACTTCGGCAATGATACCGACATCATGAGGAGGCACCACCTGAGAGCCGTCGTTCCAGTACGCCTTGTAACCGTTGTACTTGGGCGGATTGTGGCTTGCCGTTACGACGATGCCTGTATCGCAGCCAAGGTGACGGATAGCGAAGGATAATTCCGGAGTAGGCCTAAGTGAAGAAAAAAGGTATGTTTTGATTCCATTGCCGGCAAAAATTAAAGCGGCGGATTCGGCGAATTCCGCAGAATAATGGCGGCTGTCGAAAGCAATGGCGGCTTTTAATGCCTTGCCCGGGAATGTTTTTATAAAGTAGGAAGCAAGCCCCTGGGTAGCGCTTTTTACAACCAAAGTATTCATGCGGTTATAACCGCCCCCGATTACCCCGCGAAGCCCCCCGGTCCCAAACTCCAGATTCTGATAAAAACGATCCGCCAGTTCTTTTTCTGCCGTATCTCCGCCCTGCGACAGAAGTTTTTCAACTTCTCCCCTAAAATGAGCATCGTTTTCTTTTGCGATGTAATCTTTTGCTCTTTCTTTTATTTGTGTTATATTTAATTCACTCATGCCGATAGTTTAGCGCATTTTAACAAAAAGCACAATATATGATATAATTGCCTATGGAAATAAAAAAACTATTTACACTGATACAGGAATCAAAACATCTTGTTGCCCTTACCGGCGCAGGCGTAAGCACACTCTCCGGCATTCGCGATTTTCGCGGCAAAAACGGTCTTTACAACGAAATGGACGCAGAAAAAATTTTCAGCCTGGAATATTTTGAAAAAGACCCGTCCATTTATTACAATCAGGCAGGTTCATTCATTTACAATATCAACGAAAAAGAACCATCGATTGTTCACAATGTGCTGGGAAAACTTGAAAAACGCGGATTCCTGAAAGCGCTGATAACGCAAAACATCGATCTTTTGCATCAAAAAGGCGGCAGCAAAAATGTAATAGAAATTCACGGCTCACCGTCATCTCACTATTGTCTTCGCTGCGCCGAAGTAGACATCGGCTTTGAAGAAGCTGCCGCAGCAGTCCGCAAAGGCGAAATGCCAAAGTGCCCAAAATGCGCAAGGGTACTAAAACCCGCAATCACATTCTTCGGCGAAAACCTCCCCATAAACGCATTAAAACAGGCAACCATCGAATCGCAGCAGGCAGATCTAATGTTAATTTTAGGAACAAGCCTCACCGTCCACCCCGCCGCCTCTATCCCCCTGCACACTCTGCGAAACGGCGGAAACATCATCATCGTCAACAACATGCCAACCCCGCTGGACACAAAAGCGCTTTTGCGCTTTGACGATCTGGGAGAGGTCTTTGAAGATCTGGGAAGGTTGCTGGGGTGATAGCTGGGTTGCTACCTTTATCCGGCATTGCAGAAATTACCAAAATACACTACACTATAAACAGTGGTCCTACCCACGTTGTAAGGCGGCATTGCCGACCTTGGTGAAGCTGGTATGGGCAGCTTCCTTGCCTGACCGTCCGCGGTCAGGCGTTTTTTTGTCTTACACCATTTGAAATTTCGCGTCAAATAAGATACAATAATTACAATATGCTTCTATTATGGCTTGCGCTATTTAAAGCAAAAACCGAAGAAGAATTAAAACAAATCGAATCTATGGAGGTTCCAATTATGAAACAGGCAATAGACGCATATCATCAAATTACAGTAACGCCGGAATTCCGTGAAGCGGAACGTTTATACGAAAAAGCTCGCCATAACGAAGCGGCTGCCCTGCGGAATGAAAGAAATGAAAAAGCAAAAGAAATTGCAAAAAACCTAATCAATTATGGTGATTCCACAGAAAAAATTACTATTGTGACTGGTTTATCCAGTAATGAAATTGAAAGTCTAAGGAAAAACTGCAAACAATAACTTATTAAAACGAGTATAAATGATTGTTGATAGCAATTTACAAGCGGGAAGAATTTTTACCACGAACCATACGAACAGGCACGAACTTTTTATTTGAAAAACAATCTAAATATTAAAGTATTCCCTCGACAAGCTAACAGAAAACATTTATAATTATATTTACATGAGAACGGAAATGTCGAATACAGAACTGTTAATTGAAGAAAAGAAAGCGCTTAAAGAGGCATTTAGAACCATTCAGGAACAATCTTTAATAAATGGAACAGATAAAATGACCTTAGAAGAAATAAATGCAGAAATCGCAGCTTACAGACAGGAAAAGAACAACGCAAAAAAATAACCACAACCGATGGGTACAACGCGCTGACCCTTTCGGGCTCACGCAGCCTCGACGAATGTGGTTATTGGCTACCGCCTACCTTAAATATCGCCCAAATTTGCCGTAATGTCAAGCAAAAACAGGTTCTTTCCAAAGATAGTTGAATTAACGCTTAATTTCAAGGTTCAACAATTTGTTTTTAAGAAGATAAAAAGCGCAACGACCGTACATTATTCTTTTTATTACTTTTAATTTGTTAACGCTT
>WQXG01000062.1 GCA_009784975.1 Treponema sp. | reverse complement strand
TACCAGCATCGCCTATGGGAATATTCCGGGTAATATTGTTCATGTGGGAGATGCGCTGCCGGAAGTAAAGACATTGGGTGATATTATCAATCGTTTGAATCGATTTATGGACATAAAAACAGACGAGAAAATGCTCTCGGCAGAGAGAACCATTAGAATGTGCGAAAACACTGCAGAAACCAGTATTGCCGCCCAGTGTAAGATTATTGCAGGTGATCGAGATAAACCAGTGAAAAAAGTGATCCATATGTTCCCCCATACTGGTTTTAATGTGAGTCATTTGGAAAACCTCATGGCAGATAACCCAGATGCGGATACACTTCTGGCTTCGATAAGTCATGTTTATCCCGGTAACGAATTAATTTTAAAAGCTGAAGAAATTGGGTTAGGCTTTATTTGCGGAAATTCTCATGCGCTGGAAATATTTGAAAACGGGCTTCCTTTGGCTTATGCAATTCGACAACTCTTAACCTTCAAACCTATCCAAAATCTCCAGCATCAAACTTCGTTTATCATAAGTAATCCGAAATTTCTTTATCAAACCCATAGCCGCTTTCTTTCCGCCTTTAAGCTCAGACATTCTTCTTAATAACAAAAGGATATGTTCATAAAAGTTCTTTCCGGTATTATATTCAGCATAGAAACAGAGTACCTTACTGAACATTTCCAAAACATTTTCTGTATAATCTGAACCTGCAGTATTTTTATAAAAATTTTCTAATTCATCCATTGACAAGAGTCTTTCAATATTTTTCATTGTAAATTCTTTATCATTTTCTGCTTTTAACAGACTCCCAGCAGAATCATTAAAATATTGTTCGCTGCAGTAATGTTGAAAAAGCTTTTCTCGTTTTTCCAACCATTTTGCAGGTTCAAAAGATGCTTTGTAAATTTTATAGTATTTTACATTAAATTCATCTTTAATAAAACCATAAGACAACTTCTGAATAGCAGAAAAATCATTTTCTTTCTGCGCAATATCCAAAAGTAATTCGCTCCAGATGTTGTTTGAATTATTATCCTTGTTTTTTTTCTTGATCTTCAAAAAGTCATAAATCAGTTTTTTTGCTTCTTCATATTTTTTTAAATCAATCATTCTTTTAATTACTTTCAGACGAAAAGATTCAATCTGGATATTATTTTCAATTACAGCCCATGCTTCCTTTTCCTGATCAAAACAACGGTAATATCTTATTTTATATCGTAAAATATTTTCTGCTTCGACTGAACTTTTATCTTTAATATCACTTAATAATTTGTCTTGTATGGCGATGAATGCTTTTGTATTAGTAGATTCTGCAATTTCCCTAACTACATCCTGAAAACCATAATAAAAATTGGTGTTTTTATATTTTTTCTTTATCATTTCTGAAAGACAATAGTCAAATAAATCTTTTTTATCGGTATGGTCTAATGCGTCAATAATAATATCAAACGGATCGGATATATAATGATTGGAAAAAGCCAAACAAATATCATCATCGACATTATATAAAAACCTGGAATATTCCTCGATACAAGCTTTGCAAATTAAAATAGTTTCATTATATTGCTCTTGCTCTAAATATTTTTTCGCTTTAATAAACCATTGATCCAGCACATCAATAGTCATCCAATCCTCATAAGCGTGTTCATTTTCATCGATAATAACAGATTCGAGTGATTTTCTTAACATCATTGAATATTTGTTGCCGTTTGTGTTATCAATATTAGAGGAAAATTCCAGAAAAACAGCATTCTTTAATTCAGGGTTATATTCTGCTTGGGCAATAATAAATTCCCGGAGTTTTTCTGCCGGTATATTTTTCAAAAAATCATCAAGCTGCGCGTTATTTTTTTCTTCTTTTTCATTTTCCGTTATTCTTTTTATTATAGCTTCCTCAACCATTGGAATATGCTTACAAGGCGAATAATGACTGGGGCAGGAACATGAGAACTCCGCTGTATTCTTGCCATTTGTGGTTATTCTAATGATATAAACGCCGTAATCACCTTGAAACTTTGCTTTCCATTTGTTTTCCGCTATTTGCCGCAGTTCTTTTATTCCGTACATTGGTAGAGTTTACAATAAAAACAACAAGATTTGTAGTGATTATTTGCTATTTATTTAAATTGATTGTTTGGACATAGGCTATGTTAATTAATTGCCAGATAGATTAAGATAATTTATCTGGAGAATATTTTTTATTTCTATTCCTTTTCACTTTCCAGAAGTATTTTTTGAACACCGTCAATTACTGGTATTAAGGAAGAGTACGGCTCTGGAATATTTGTGTCTAGCCGATAAGTTGCGACTCCCAAGCTATTTTGAAGTTTTTCCAGTGAATAACAAGCAATTTTTATCCATTTTAAACCATGACAAACCACGACAATATGTGCATTATAGGTATATAATATATTCGAACTACCGGTATAGATAAAAATCTGCTTATGGAACTTTTCGTAACAATACTTTTAGTGTTACTTACAGGAATATGCCATTTATCTATAATTTCGAAAAAGGAAAAGAATATTGGATTAATTTTGGAGAATCATTTATTTCGATATCAAATCGTGGTTCCATTATGGAAAGAGATGTGATCGCTAGATTTAATATGAGGAATGGGCAAACACGAGTAAAATAATTGCATATTTCAAGAGTGTTTTTTTTGCTGACAGGACCCCAAGTAAAATTTTTAGGCATACATTTCTGATTAGCATACATATCCACTTGTCAAACATCAGTTTCCTGCAATAATAGATCCATGTACGAAGTCGTCATGATACTGGAAGGCATATGGCTCCAGTTCCGGCAAATTGCACCCTATTGGGCGTTGGGGCTTATTGCCGGCTCTCTTGTATCAGTTTTCCTCTCCGACAAAATCACCGGGAAAATGGCGCGGCTTGCAACCGGGAAGTTTTGGCTGCTCCCGCTTTTTCTGGCTGCTTTTCTTGGGATTGTTTCGCCGTTGTGCATGTTCGGCACTATTCCGATAATTGCGGCGCTTGGGAAAAAAGGGGTTCCGCAGCATATACTTGCAGCTTTTATGATTAGCTCAATCCTGCTTAATCCAAATATTCTGTTTTTTACTTTTGCTCTTGGTGCGGGTTTTGCGCTGACCCGGCTGGGATTAAGTTTTTTTAGCGGTGTTTTGGCAGGTGTTCTTGTTTACCTGTTTTTCCGCAATAAAGACTTGTTTTCTTTTGAGCGTTTTGCATCTGAACAGGATTCGCCGCAATGCTGCGAAGAAAGCCGTAAACGAAAAAGATTTTTTCCTAATTTGTTTAAGGCGTTCAGAATCACGGCTCCGTATCTTTTGTTTGGGCTCACCCTTACTGCCGTTTTTGACAGATACATTCCGCCTGATTGGATTTCCGGGATGTTCGGCGCAAAGCGGGGATTGGGTGTGCTTTTTGCAGCCACTCTTTCCATTCCGCTTTATGCCTGCGGCGGAGGAACAATACCATTGATCAATTCGTGGCTTCATGCTGGTATGGGTACCGGCGATGCGCTCGCTTTTATGTTTGCAGGACCGGCTTTAAAAATCAATAATTTAAGCGCGGTAAAAATGATATTCAGCGCAAAACACTTTTTTATTTACATAACATATAGTCTTATTTTTGCCGTTTTATGTGGTATAATTGGTAATTGGTTACAGTCACCGCGCTGATACCATTAAGGAGGCAAAATGAAAATAATTGGGATTTTTTTACTGGCGTTTTTTTTATTGGGCGCTGAGTGTTCTAACGCTGTGCGTTCCAACACTGAAGCGGGTTCAAACCAACAGCCGGCGCAGGTGTTTTCGCAGCAATTGATTTCTACCATTTTTGTTGAAGATACCGACGGTACAGATGACGGCGTTGTAAGGCTGATTCGTTCTATGCAGAAACATGGGCTCGATTTCTACAGTCTCATTGGTTCCGGCGATGTAGTTCTATTAAAAATCAACTGTCAGTGGGCAGAACGCGGCGGCACCAATTCCGACTTGATTCACTCTGTTGTTAAGGCGATAGTGGACCATCCCAATGGCTTTAGCGGGGAAGTTATTATCGCGGATAACGGACAGGGGCAGTTTGGCAGTGATCGAAGGGGAGGCAGCCTTAGCTGGGCGAATGCCAATTCTGCAGACAGGCGGCAGTCTGTCATGGATGTAGTTCGTATTTTTCAGGCGGCAGGGCATCGGGTAACCGGTGTTTTGTGGGACGATTTTACAGGTGTAAAAAAAGAGGAGTTTAGCGCCGGGGATGCCGGAAATGGTTTTGTGGTGGAGGATAATATCCGCAGTACAGGGCTGGAGATTTCATACCCAAAATTTGTTACCGAATACGGAACTCATGTGAGCTTCAAGCTGGGGATATGGGATGCAAATGCGCAAGATTACGACAGCGAAAAATTAAAAGTTATAAATATGCCGGTGTTAAAATCTCACGGCGGGTTTCAGGTGACTGCCGCTGTAAAAAATTATATGGGTACGCCTTCTGACAGATTGACGAACAGGCGCGCTCACAACAGTGTTGGAACCGGCGGTATGGGTACTCAGATGGCAAATACACGAATGCCTGTTTTAAATATACTGGATATGATTTGGATTGGCGCAGAGCGCGGACCAAGTTCCAGTTATGCCAATGCCAAACAGATAAATAAAATCGCCGCTTCGATGGATCCTGTTGCGCTGGATTATTGGGCAAGCAAAAATATTCTTATACCGGAAGTAATGAAGCTCCCGGGGGGACGAGCGCCGTCAATGAATCCTGACGGAACGGAACCCGGTACATTTGGCTACTGGCTGCGGTTATCCATGCTTGAACTTCACAAAGCGGGAATATGGGCAACCATGAATGAATCTGAAATACAGGTGGTAAATTAACATGGAAAAAATAAAAAGTTTTCAGGTTGATCATCTCCGGTTAAAACCGGGCGTTTATGTTTCACGTAAGGACAATTTTAAAGACGTAGTTCTGACTACCTTTGATCTTCGTTACAAGGAGCCGAATAAGGAGCCGGTGATGGATCCGCCGGCAATGCATACCATTGAACATCTGTGCGCAACATTTCTGCGTTCCCACAATGATTGGAGTCGTAAAATCGTTTACTTTGGTCCTATGGGCTGCCGTACCGGTTTTTATCTTATTCTGGAAGGCGATTATATTTCCGCAGACATTATTCCGCTGCTGCTTGAAATGCTGGATTGGATAGAAAAATTCAGCGGTGTTATTCCCGGTGCAACCGCAGAAGAATGCGGTAACTGGCGCGAACAGAATATCGATATGGCAAAATGGGAGTGCCGCAGGTACGCGGCGCTTCTAAGAAAAGCTTCAAAAGAAAATCTTGAGTACCCCAGCAATATGGTGTAGTTAAAAAAAAGGCGAGGTGAACAACCTCGCCTCATTTCAAAATGATTTCTGTTACCGTGTCGCTGCGGTGAACCTTGCCTGCCTGGAGGCGCTGTTATCAGTTACCCTGTGGTTGTTTATCGTTCTTTCTGCATTGGTTATTCGCTGCGCCGGTGTCGGGTGGGTTCTGCCAAAACCTGCTGTACCTGTCTGGGTTGCGCTTAATGTTCTGAGCATATCAGTTAAACCTGACGGATTGTATCCGGCGGAAGCCATGAGAGACATTGCAGTAGTGTCGGCTTCAAATTCCTGAGACTGGGAATAACCGTTGGTTACGAGAGTTTGAACAATTTCCCCGATTGTTTCATTAAAAACTTCGGTTAATTGCCTAACGTCCATTCCTGTAGCTGCTCCTGCCGCTGCTGTTCCGGTAATCATAAGAGCCTGGGTTATGCGGCTGTTTTTAATTGCTTTAATGCTGTGCTGCAATTGAATATGTGCAATTTCGTGGGCTATTACGCCTGCCAGAGCATCCTCTGATCTTGCTGCGTTAATAAGACCGCGCGTAACAAAGATATGGCCTCCGGAAGTTGCAAATGCGTTGATTTCATTGCTGTCAAGGACTGCTACTTTGTAACCATTAAAAATGTCCGGGCGGGGAGAGTTAATTACAATCGCTGTGCAGATATTGTTTAAATACGCAACCAGCGCGGGACTGCTCCATAATCTGTAGGTGCCAAGTATGTTTGCTGCTACTGCGCGTCCTATGTAATATTCCTGTTCGGGGGTGATTTCTTCCGCTGCGGTACCTATCGCTCTGGCTGATGCGCTGATGGCGTTTGCGGTGTTCTGGTCGATTAAACCTGCCGCTCCGGCAATTTGCGCGCCAATATCAGTCGCTGCCATTAACCCCTGACATGAAGAAACCAATCCGGCAAAAATCAAAACAATTATCAGTAATAAACCAATTTTGTTTTTCATTAGTTATCTCCCATTGACAATCGGCCTTCTTCAAGGAATCGCCTAAGGGCGTTAAGGTCAACTGTTACTGCCTCGACTCTGTCAACATCGGCATAGTTAAGATTCTGCTGGGCTCTGTAAGACTGCTCTACTTCCTGATTAAATCCCTTTCCTGCCAGAGCAACTTCGCTGGCTGTTGCCGTACTTGTGGTTCCCGAAACTACCTGCCTGACAGACATATTCGCCGACGGAGTCCATCCTGTTACTGAGGAATTCGCTGCGCTTCTGACTTCTACAAATCTGCCGCTAACCGATATAACCGTTACACGATCTCCGTAGTTTAACCTTCCGCGGTTGCTTGCGAAAAACCCGGTACTGGATTTAAGATCGACTGTTTTTACGGCTACATACAAAGTGCCGCCTCTGGAAACCTGCGCTGCCGCAAACCCGGTAACAATCAATGCTAAAAATAATCCAATTAAAATCTTCTTCATCTTAATACCTCTCAATAAGAATATTATACCATAAAGGGCTAGATTTATCAACTTGCTATTTTGAAGTTAAATTGTCCACCCCGCTATCCCAGGCTTTTTCGTCCGGCGGCGAAGAAATGAATTTTGCGCACCTGTCAATGTATTTTTTGGCTACCAGATCATTGCCGTTTTTGCCGAAAATTCCCTGGAAAATATTGCGGGCGGCAGGGAAATCCTTCTTTTCGTATAAATCAAATGCCTGTTCCCAGTTTTTTACCATTTCCAGCAATTCCGGCGGAGCTTCTTTGGTAATATCCAGCAATTCATAGAGCCTAAGCGGAGTATTGATGCCGACAACACGCACCCTGCTCAAGGGGCGCATGACAAATTCATTGCCTGAGCCGTTTTCGGAAAGCTGCGTTTTTGTGTATTCGCTAATCAGAATACCGCCGGTATTATACTGATCGTTTACCCCTTCCAGCCGCGCGGCAAGATTGACCGCATTTCCCATGATGGTGTAGTCCATCTTGTTGGGGGTACCCATGTTGCCTACTACCATGTCTCCGGAATTGATGCCGAGCCGCGTGAACACAGGACAAGGATCGTCCATTCCTTTGATTTTTCCTTTTGCGAATAATGCTTCCAGAACTTTCTGGTTTACAAGCCCTTTTTCCAAAGCTTCGCGGTTAATTTCCAATTCGGCTTTTTTCATCATTACGGCGGAACGGCAGGCAAGTGCAGCGTGATTTTTCATGTGTATCGGCGCGCCGAAAAAGGAAACAATGGCATCCCCTACATATTTATCAATGGTTCCCTGATTATCAAGGATGATATTGCTCATTCTTGTAAGATAAAAATTAAGCAATTCTACAAGTTTTGCAGGATCTCCCAGCGCTTCCGAGAATGTGGAAAATGCGCGGACATCTGTAAAGATAGCGGACATCTGTCTGTTTTCGCCGCCCAGTTTTAATTGGGATGGATCGTGAATAATCTGCTCGATAACCTTCGGCGAAAGATACTGCGAGAATGCAGACTTGATAAAACGTTTTTGGCTGCCTTCTGTCGCGTAATTGTAAAGTGTGGCAGTAACAAACGCAGCCAGCGTACCTGCAAGATATGTGATCATAGGTACCCAGAGACCGCCGAATTGATAGGAAGCAAAAGCGCCGATTATTATGGCAGCAACAATGACGACCATGCCGCTGACAGACAGTGCAATGCGGTGCAAAAATATTGTGATGCATACTATCACAATTACAACAGCGAGCAGAATTAATATATTTACCAGTTCTGAACTTTCGCGGATAAAATCGCCTTGCAGCATATTGTCCAGCATGGTAACGTGGCACCCTACTCCGGGATATATGGCAGAGATAGGCGTGCTGAAAATATCAAAAAGCCCCTGCGCATTAAATCCAAAGAAAACATGAGTGCCTTCAAAATTGGAAGGTGATAATAAAGGCTCTTCATTGTTTTTAAGCATTTCTGAACTTTTTAAGATTGCGCTGGCAAGGTAGGGAATATATCTGCCCAATTCTCCGCGATAACGCAGCAGGGCATAACCGTCCTTGTCGACAGGAATGGAAATATCTTCCCATTCGATTGTACTGTTTTTACTGTTGAAATATAAATTGTTATTTTTTCCATCTACCAAAAGCGTTGCTGCTGACAATCCGGGAATTGCTTTATTGTCAAATAATGTAAAAAGTTTTAACCGCCTGATAATTCCGTCTGAATCGGGTATGCCGGTAACGCTTCCCAATGCGCCGGCAGATTCTCTTAATCCGTGAATTGGGAATTGACCTCTTTCATTTTCGCCGACGCTGAACTTCTCCATTATGCCGTCAAAATTTTCCAGCAGAAACAACGGGCTTTCAAGATCACCCGGCCAGCTAAAGATATTGCCGCTTTGTGTGCTGAATACGACTGCCTGCACCACATTGCCGAAGTTTGCCGCTGCATTTATAAAGGAAGCATCATCCTCCCTTTCTTTTAAACTTTGCAGCGCATCAACGGCAATCCTGAATGTTTGTCTTGCAGCGCCGCGCCTTCCTTCTGCCGGAACAATCGTGTTCTCGGCATTTTCCAGTTCCATGATAGCGGTATCAATTATTTCATCCTGCCTGGCATTCCGGTAAATTGAAGGCTCAGAAAAAAGCACGTCGAATGCTACTGATTTTACTTTGCTTAAATTCATAAAGTCGACAATTTCCGCATAAGCCTGACGCGGCCAGGGCCAGCCCCAGCCCCTTTCCTGAAGCGCCCAGTCAAGGCAATCCTGCTCAATCAGGATTAATACAATATCGTGAGAAGGTATGCTAAATGATGAATTTGCCCAAAATCTAACCCTCATATCATAGGATTTATTCTCCAGAAAAGTAAAAACTCCCAATAAACGCAAGCCGGTAATTACCAAAAATACCAAACATATAATAATTAATGCGGTGAGTTTTTTCCCGATTTTTGCCTTCTTTGCCATGGTTTCCGTCCTTTTAATAATTTGTGGGGGACCCCCCCAGCTTGCTAAGCAAGCCAGAAATACATAATATTATAATAACAGAAGTATATAATGAAACAAGAGAGATTTTTATGAAACGTTGTTTCGGGTTCGATTGTTTTGTAATTTAAGAGGATAACCATGGAAATAAAACAGGAGCCGCACCTGCGGCAAAAGTCATCTGTTAAATGGGTGTGGATAACGGCTACAGTTGTTTTGTGCGCATTGTTCACTTTTGTGTTAATTCCCGGAGTGGCGGCTCAGGGAAAGCCTGAAGCCCAGGCGCATAATTATTTTAGCACAATACAGAGCGTATTTGATTTTATTGTCAGAAATTATGTCGAAGAGGTCGATCCAAAAACACTGTTTGAAGGCGCAATGAACGGGATGTTCGGAGCTCTGGAAGACCCGTATTCTACATTTTTAACCGAATCCGATATGAAGGATTTGACCGATACTACACAGGGCAGTTTCGGCGGGGTAGGGCTTAATATCACCCAATCGGTCGGTCCAAGACCTGACGGAAAACCGCGTTATGTGGAAGTTGTTTCCCCCATCGAGGATACGCCGGGCTGGCGGGCTGGGATCAATCCGGGCGACTTTATTTCTGAAATTGACGGTGTTGGAACGGAAACGCTTACAATGGACGAAGTGCTTTCCAGATTGAGGGGTACGCCGGGAGAGAGCGTCCGGCTGGTGATAAAGCGCGGGGAAAGGATGGAGTTCCCGTTAACAATAACCAGAGCGATTATTGAAGTGCCAACCGTTAAATATGCCATGATCGGCGACACCGGCTATTTAAAACTTATTACCTTTACCCCAATGACTGTGGAAAGGGCAAGGGATGCTATCAACGAATTTAAATCAAAAAATTATAAAAACATTGTTCTTGATTTACGCAACAATTACGGAGGACGGCTGGACTCCGCTATAGACGTTGCCAACCTCTTTCTTGAAGGCGGGCTTGTTGTTCGAACCAGATCAAGAATACCGTCAGAAAACCGGGAGTTTAACGCAAGACGTTCCGCTGTAGTTGCCGCAAATATCCCTATTGTAGTACTGATAAACAGAGGATCCGCCTCTGCATCTGAAATTGTTGCAGGTGCGCTGAAAGATCGCAGCCGCGCTTATCTTGTAGGAGAAAACACTTTTGGCAAAGGTTCCGTTCAGCAGGTTTATCCTCTTAGCGGAGTTGGTTTTAAAATTACAACAGCAAGGTATTTTACACCCAGCGATGTAAACATTGATAAAATCGGCATTCCGCCGGATCGCGAAATTAAGTTTCCGGAATTTACAGAAGAAGATGCAGACAGAATGAACAAGTTGATCAATGCCAATGCAATACCGCAGTTTGCCGAGCGGAACCAGCGCGCTACCGCAGCTCAGATTGATGCTTTTGCAAGAACTCTTGCTGCAGAATACGGACTGGATATTTCATTGTTAAGGCGGTTAATCAGAAATGAGTTAAACCGGACAACAATCGCGCCTGTTTATGATTTGGAATACGATATCCAGTTACAGGAAGCGTTAAATATTTTACGCAGCGGCAATTATCAAAACCTGATGCAAAATGCAAGAACACTTAAAGCATTGCAGGAGGAAGCGCAAGCTTCGTGAAGCAGTTTTTATTAAAGAATGAGCCGGACAGAAACGGGATTGTCCGGCTTGAGGACAGCGATTATCGTTATCTTGTTCGTGTACGCCGTCTTGCTGTCGGGGAATTTTTTCCTGCTGTTCTGCCGGACGGAGAAGAAATCCTTGTAGAGGTGCTCTCCGTTGAACACGGTGTTATGACGGGAAAATGTGAAAAAACAGGCAACCCTGCTCCCTGCGAAAAATTGCCCCCTATCATTTTGTTTCAGGCATTACCCAAAGGCGACAAAATGGACATTATCGTACGTCAGGCGGCAGAAGGCGGTATCACGGAAATTGTTCCGTTTGTATCGGAGTTTTCTGTCGGAAAAGCCGGGGGAACTTCCCATGCCGGCGGGCAGAAGTTTAGCCGCTGGGAACGTATCATTAATGAAGCCAGACAGCAAAGCGGTTCTAAAATCGCAACCCGTCTCCATCATCCTTTATCGATAGATGATCTTATTGATTATTGGATAAAAATTAAAAAA
Organism: Treponema sp.; assembly: GCA_009784975.1. Classification (GTDB taxonomy): domain Bacteria; phylum Spirochaetota; class Spirochaetia; order Treponematales; family Breznakiellaceae; genus WQXQ01. The sequence continues at coordinate 3,057 of WQXG01000062.1, read as the reverse complement.
AATGATACACTTGGTATATTGTTTCATCATCGGGGGCTTGAACAGGAAAGCCTTCATGGTTATCTTAATATAAACCCGAAAGCTGCGGTTATTGTTATCGGTCCGGAAGGGGGTTTTTCTGATTCTGAGGTTACCCTGTTTATAAAGAATGGTTTTAAACCATTGGTTATCGGGGATACTATTTTACGGACAGAAACAGCCGCCCTTTACTGCGCTGCAGCGGTAAAAATTATTTTGCTGGAGAGGGATTCGTGGAAATTAAACAAACAGATGAAATCAGACAACGTGTAAATTTGCTGAAAGTACCGGTAGATATTATCTCCCCTGAACACCTTGGCGATTTCGTTTATGATCTGTTAAAAGAAGAAAAAGAACATAATATTGTTTTGCTTTCCCTGTGGGATCTGCTGCGCGCCAGAAGAAGCGGCGAATACCGCTCATACATTACAAGAGCTTCCCTGGTTATCCCTATCTCCAAAAGCCTGATTAGCGGCATTAAATTTCTTACCGGCAAAAAAGCATTCAGATATATGCCGTTTGATTTTATTGTCAGCATGCTTACTATTCTGGAAAACCGGGAAATGTCATGTTATCTGCTTGGCGGCAGAACAAAAGTTCTTTTAAAGACAGAAAAAAACATCAAACAAACTTTTCCAAAATTGCGCATTGTAGGGCGTTTTACCGGCAATTTCAGAAAACAGGACGAAGCCACAATTATTAAAGCAATAAAAAAATCATCTCCGTCTTTGTTGCTTGTCGGCAAGGGAGTACGGGGCAGAGAGCGCTGGATTGCCAGAAACAATATTACTCTTGGTTACGGCATGAGACTGTGGTGCAGTGATATTTTTGATGTTTTTGCAGAAAAGAAAAAACATCCTTCGCGCTCATCATTTGATAAAGGTCTTGAATGTATAGGATATTGTTTTCAGAATCCCTTAAAATTTTTCCGGATATTCCCCTACATAGGCTATAAGTTTTTATTATTGTTTAATAAACTTTTTGTAAAATAGGCATTTTATCTCTTTCATCCTACGTTTTTTTCTTTGGTCATTTGTCTTTTTTATCTTGTTTTTTCCTTAATTGGCAGTTTTAGCCCTTGTTTTTTTATCCATTTCAGGATATATTTGTTACATGGACGTTATTGTTGAGTTTAATGAGGCTGCATTTCGGCACAATATCAGCAAAGAAGATATTTATCATGCGCTCAGAACAAAAATCCACGATTTTACGATAGGAGAGCACCCAGAAAAAAATGACAGAAGAAGAAGCGATTGCTTTCAGCGATTATTTTATTAATAATAAAGTTACTCTTGGACCAGACGGCAGTGGGTGGCTCACACAGCGTGAGATTCGTCTTTTGGGATTGCAGAATAAGACGGTCAATTATATTTTGACTAAAGCAACTGCCCTTAAAAAAACACCTGCCCAGATCATTGATGATCTGGTCAATAAAGAACTTGCCGTAGCTGTTTCCGCTTAATAGTTTTTTCATTTCCTTCCTTCTCAATTAAATCTTCCCCATTCCTATTACGGGGTTCGGCAAAATCCCAATTAACTTTAACCAGTAAACTAAGCAGCTACCTTTCATTTGGTTTTGGTGTTTTCTCCTTTTGTTGTGTTTACCGTTTTTGGTTTCTTTGCTCTTGGTAATGTCCCTAAAAACGATATAAAAACTTGGTCGGTTTCTAATTTGTTTAGTTCGTATAACATTTGCAATTTGAGCCAGTATTTTGGCGTGGTACGGAAATATTTTGCCAGATAAATGGCTATCCAGGCGGTTATTCTTACTTTGCCTTGTAGTATGTCGGAAATGGTCATGTAGCTTATTCTTAGGTGTCTGGATAGTGTTTTTGCTGTTATCTGATATTTATCGAGCAGGGTTTGTAATGCCTCAGCGGGGGTTTGGATTATTTTTGCTGGTCTTTGTACTAATTTCATTAATCCTCACCTGTGTTATGGCTGGCGTTTTTGGTGTTCAATTTGCTTTCGCCGCCTCTGAAAAACATTTTAAAGTGGTTCCTGTTACCATTGTGTCACCTTTCAAGATATACTCCTTTTTTTAACTTGTTTTTTCTCTTTTTTCATATTATATTGGTAACATGACCATTACACAAACTGTAGAAATTCCGGCTAACCGCCGTATTACTGTCGAAGTTCCCCGAGAAATACGGACTGGAACGGTTATTCTTACTTTTACCCCTCCACAAACATTAAAAAGGCGTAAAGTGACTGAGGCTGAAGAAATTGAATATATTAACCGCCATGCTGACAGGCTTAATGCTGAAGCTATGGACGCGCTTTCGTACCAAGTTCCGTTATGGGATGATAAAGAAACATGAAGCGCGGTGAATTTTACAGAGTTTATAGAGGATCTAAGAATGACCCAAAGGATTATCGAATTTTCTTGATTGTTAGCAGGCAAACGCTTATTAACACAAAGTTTTCTACTGTTATCTGCGCGCCAGTTTATTCCAATTATGATGAGACTATACAAACACAGGTAGAGGTAGGAATAGATCAAGGTCTTAAACACGATAGCGCCATTTGCTGTGATGACTTGATGGGAATCCCTAAATCCCTGCTCACCGATTACGTCGGCTCTCTCTCCGACGCCAAAATGGAAGAAGTTAATTCCGCCTTGCGTGTTGCGTTGGCTGTTTAGTAATTCGTTATTCATTACCGTTTATTTTCTCCCCAAGATCAATGACTAATGAGCAAAGAACAAAGTTGTTGTCCGAAAGATTACGAACTTAAACACTGCTCTTTGCTCTCTGTTCTTTGTTCTCCTGTTTTGTTTTTTTTGCTTTTGGGATTGCTTCAACAAATAATAAAAAATTCGGGTCGGCGTTTAGTTTGTTTAGGTCGTATGCCATTTGCAAATTGAGCCAGTATTTTGGCGTGGTACGGAAATATTTTGCCAGATAAATGGCTACACGGGCGGTGATTCTTATTTCGCCTTTTATTATGTCGGGAATGGTTACATAGCTTATTCTTAGGTGTCTGGATAGTGTTTTTGCTGTTATCTGATATTTATCGAGCAGGGTTTGAAGCGCTTCG
>WQXG01000061.1 GCA_009784975.1 Treponema sp. | reverse complement strand
TTGTCTATTACCAATATTAGCTATTATTGTTAATAACCATTAATTTCTTTTCATTAAAAATGCAGTTTCCATAACTTTATATTATTTATTAATTTTTAAAACCGTCAACAGCCAATTTTTTAATTCCATTTGCATGATAAAAGCCGTTTCCAGAATTCTTTATCTGTTTCATTTTTTTATACCGTCAACAGCCAATTTCTTAATTCCATTTGCATGATAAAAGCTGTTTCCAGAATTCCTTATTTGTTCCATTTTTTTATACCGTCAATAGCCAATTTTATTAATTCCAATTGCATGATAAAAACTGTTACCAAAATTCCTAATATGTTCTAGTTTTTAAGACCGCCAATAGCCAATTTTTTTTATTTTTATTTCATAATTAATACATTTTTCAGAATTGTCTTCTATAATTCATTTTTTTTAAAATCTTCCACTATTCTTATATTCCTCTGAATTTCCTAAAGCTATACTGTCGTTTAACTACCTGTAGACGAATTTCCTATAACCCATCCAAAAACGCACATTATACGAATTTCGCTTTAACCACAAAACAATAACATTAGCAGCATAAACTTTCACATACCCCGCAAAAATACTGGTTAAATAGTAAATACATCCCTACAACAAACTTTGGCAGCAAAATGTGCGTACTTCCTTTGCATCAGAACAAAACTTTCCAGCAGCTTTATTAAAATTGCTAATCAAAACACCCACATCGTACAGGCACTCACGGCAGCGGGATCAGAAAAAACATCTTACGAAATTCCTCGCTGAAGAGACTTCGAAGAAGGCTCGTAAGCGAATTCCTGAGTGGTTTTTTCTGAGCCCGCTGACGTGAGCGCCTGTACAAAGAGCGAGTTAAGTTTATCACTTTTAATGCACTCCTGAGCCCGCTGCCGTGAGTGCCTGTACGGAGAGCGAGTTGAGCTTATCACTTTAAACGCACTCCTCAGCCCGCGGTACAATCCGTAAAATATCCAGCCGAGCGGACCTGGTTTTGCTTTTTCCTGAACCTTATTGTGACATTTTATTCTGTCGTTGTTTTTCAATTTTTCATTGACTTTTTAAAGAAAGTGCGGTATATTAATAGATATCTTAACTATTTCGGAGGAAAGTGTATGAAAAAGACCTTAATTTTGGTCGTATTGCTGGTTTGCGTTTCTCTTGTTGTTTCTGCGCAGGGGTTTTACTTTGACATTGGTCTTGGTGCTGGAAAAGGATGGACCACAGTGAATGGATTTGAAGTGACACATATCGGAACAAATGACATAGCGGTAGAAGTTGGCTTAAAAGCAGGTTTTAAGCCATTCCGCGCCTTAAACTTGTTTTTTGTTGGTGACGTAATGGGAATAGGGCACAGGTTCTTTTACGGCTATGGCAATATTTTTGACGGCGATAATATTCAGCTTAATTCCTTTTTGCTTGGAGGCGGAGTAATTTTTTATCCGTTTTCGCTTCTTCAGCTTGGAGCTTCTATTGGATATTCCCTTACTGCAAATTTACCCAATACCTGGAGTTATCCTTATTATGACAGCAAAGGCGGGTATGCCTGGAGCGTCTCGGCAGCTGTTGATTTAGGCAAAGGCGGTACCGGCTTTTTAATCGGCGCAAAGTATATTGTTACAAACAACACGCTTGAAGTAACCGAGGCAAAACAAAAAACTACAGCGCTTTGCGTCTTTGCAAGGTTTGCAGTCAGAAATAAATAGCTTGTTGGGGGCAGCAGCTGCCAAAAACGGAAAAGGCAGCCGCTGCCGCTTTGGTTAAAATAACAGTTCGTCCATCTGTATTAGTCCATACGCAATTGAATAGGCTACAATGTGGGAACGGCTTTTAAGTTTTGCTTTGCGCTTAATGGCGAAAAGGATATTTTTAATCGTTCCTGTGTTGTAGTTTAAATATTTTGCAATCTCTGCATCTGAATATCCCTGCGCCATCTGTGAAATAACACTGCGTTCTGCCGGAGAAAATGTAATCGTGCTTATATGTTCAGTGCTTGTATAAGTCTGCCCGGGAAATTGTTTTAAGTGCCTGTACTCATTAAAAACCCTGGTATTGATGTTTTTATTAATACAGCAGCCGTCCAATGCAACTAATTGTATTACATGCTCCAATAAACCAAGGTCTTTGCTCTTTTTCAAAAATCCTGAAATTCCCGCATTTAGGGTAAAACTTGCCTGCGCTTCGATAGACTCCTGCCAATTATAAATTACCTGCTCTTCATCATCGCAAAGAATAATAATGGCTGTTGCCGGGGAACGTCTTCGAATAATATGTATAAATTCCGGATTCGTTGAGCTATACAATTGAAGATCTAAAATAAGAACATCGGGTTTTAAACGATCTGTTCTTATTATTACGCCTGTTTCATCTTTCTCTACACCTGCTATGCTGAAATTCTTTTGTCCGGAAAGAGCCTCCAAAATGAGTTTTTGGTCTTTTACCTGCTGCAAAGCAACAAGTATGTTTATTATCCTATCCATCATACTAATAACTACAAAATTAAGCCAGTTGTCAACATATTAATTTTTTGTACAAAACCTCAGAATTCTCTTGACAAACCATTTATCTGAACTATATCCTACCATTGTATAGGTAGAAAGCATTTTGAAAACGATAATAATTGTAGATGACAGCGATACCAACCTGGCAACGGCAGAAGATGCCCTGGATGACTATTTTCGCGTAATAACAGTTCCTTCAGCGGCTAAAATGTTCCTGTTTTTGGAAAAACTAAAGCCGGATTTAATTCTATTGGATATAGAAATGCCGGAAATGAACGGGTTTGAGGCACTGGAAAGGTTAAAAAACAGCAGTTTGTGGGCAGATATTCCTGTCATTTTTCTGACGGGTACTGTTGATGCTTCTATCGAAGAACGAAGCTCAAAATTGGGTGCGGTTGGTATTATTACCAAGCCTTTCTCCAGCTCCTCGCTGATTGACAAAATAAGTGCGCATATTTAGCGTTTTTTTTCCTATTTTGTCTGTTTATGGTTTATAATTGATTAAACGAACTTTTATGGAGGATATTTGTGCGGTTTACCTTGAAAAAAAGCAAAGCTTTAAGTTCTGTCTATGCGCAAATGTTTATTATCATAATTGCTTTTTTTATCATGGGTATATCCAGCTTCATATTTGCCAGCCGTAATGAAAATAAACACCTTTTAAAAGACGCAGAAAGTGCCCTTACCTTTACAGAAGCCAAAATTATTTCCAACCTCCTTGAACCGGAAACTTTCCTTGGCGGTTATGCCGAAACTATCCGCAGAATGCTGCTAAGGGGCGAAAGTGAATATAGCGTGTTCACATACATGACTGCAATAACTGACTTTCTTGGCGGAGGCAGCGGCCGCATGACGGGGTTAAATGCAACTCATGGTTATTTTTTCCGCTGGGGCGAAAAATATCTGTCAGGAAGCGGCTTGGTACCTGATAATTTTGTGCCCAAGGACAGCCCCTGGTATGATGCAGCCATTGAAGCCCAGGGAGAGATTGTGCTTTCCGGTCCGTATCAGGATTCAAGAACAGGAAACAACATTCTTACATTTTCCCGTTATCTGACAGACAATAACGGAAACCCATTGGCTGTAATATGCCTCGATATTGAACTTGACCGAATTTATAATCTGGCTATTACGAACAATCTTACAAAAGGCAGTTACGGAATTTTATTAAATAATCACCTGGATTTTATCGCCCACCCTATTACATATTTTTACGGCGATAATCTGCGTTCTGTGGAAAGCGGTTTATCCGGTCTTTCTGTTGAACTGGATGCCGGAAACAATATTTACGAACGCAGGGTAAGAAATTTTATGAACGAAGATTCTATCGTTTATATTATGAAGACTAAATATGACTGGTTTATCGGCATTGTAATTCCTGTAAATGAATATTACAGCAGCGTAACCCATATGGCGGCATTTCTTACTGTTCTTGGCTTAATTCTGGCAGCCATATTATGCACAATGTTGTTTTTTATTGCGCAGGCAAAGATAAAGTCAGATATGCGAACGCAGCAAAAGAGCAACTTTCTTGCTACAATGAGCCATGAAATCCGTACGCCTTTAAATGCAATTCTTGGAATGACAGAAATTCAAATGCAGAATGCTTCTCATCCTCCTTCTACAAGCGAGTCTTTTCTTAAAATAAATAATTCCGGCAATTTGCTTCTTAATATAATTAACGATATTTTGGATCTTTCCAAAATCGAAGCCGGAAAACTTGAATTGGTGTCTTTAAAATATGATGTCTCAAGTTTGATTAACGATATTATCCAGTTAAACTCCATTCGCTATGAAAGCAAACCAATTGAATTTAAAATAGATATAGACGAAAATATTCCGTCAGAATTGGTTGGCGATGAACTCCGCATTAAACAAATACTGAATAATTTGCTTTCCAATGCATTCAAATATACAGCACATGGAGAAGTTACGCTTTCTGCCAGCGCTGAATGCGTTGGACGCGGAGGCGGAGCGGTTCTTGTTACTCTAGTTTTTCAGGTAAAAGATACAGGTCAGGGCATGACGCAGGATCAGATAACAAAGCTGTTTGATGAATATACCCGTTTTAATATGGAAGCAAACAGGACGACAGAAGGCGCCGGGCTTGGCATGACCATTACGCGCAATTTAGTGGATTTAATGTACGGGAAAATAAATGTAAAAAGCACTGTTGGCGAGGGTACGCTGGTTACTGTCCGTCTTCCGCAAAAAACAGAAGGTATCGGTATTCGCAGCATATTGGGCAGGGAAATGTCGGAAAATCTGCGGAAATTCAAACAAGGCAATATTATTCAATTTAAGAAAACACAAATCTCCCATGAGTATATGCCTTACGGCAGGGTTTTAATTGTAGACGATGTAGAGACAAATCTTTTTGTAGCAAAAGGACTTATGATGCCTTACGGGCTTAAGATTTCACTTGCTACAAGCGGTTTTGAAGCGATAGAGAAAGTCAAAGCGGGCGATATCTATGATATTGTTTTTATGGATCACATGATGCCGAAAATGGACGGTATCGAAACAACAAAACTGCTTCGCAATATGGGATACACTTACCCGATTGTTGCTCTTACAGCAAATGCTCTTGCAGGACAGGCGGAGATGTTCCTGAAAAACGGTTTTGATGATTTTATTTCCAAGCCAATTGATATCCGCCAGTTAAATGTGGCGCTTAACAGATTGATTCGCGACAAACAGCCTTCTGAAGTTGTAGAAGCCGCAAATAAGGAAAAAGCCGAACTTGAAAAAAGAGGCGTGATAAATCAGGGGTATCAGCATGTTGATAAACAGCTGGCGGAAATATTTGCGCGTGATGCGGAAAAAGCAATTAAAGTAATTGACGCCAGCCTGCAGAATAAACTTAAAAGCGAATCAGATTTACAAATGTATATAATCAATGTTCATGCAATGAAAAGCGCGCTTGCAAATATCGGCGAAAACGAACTTTCTGCAACGGCTGTCAGGCTGGAACAGGCAGGCAGGGACAAAGATATAGATTTGATATTGTCCGATACGCAGGATTTTGTTGATAAATTGAGCAAAGTTGTAATAGAGATAAAACTTAAAAATAAGGATGATGAAATTGCCGAAGATACGGCAGATGCGCTTGTTTTCCTGAATGAAAAGCTGGAAATTATCGGAACCGCATGCGCGGCATTTGATAAAAAAACCGTTAAAAAGACATTGTCCGAATTAAGGGAAAAAACCTGGTCGCCGGAAACCAAAGAGCTTATTAATTTAATAGCAGAACATTTGTTACACAGCGAATTTGACGAGACTGCCGCATTAATAGCAAACTGGAGCTCTCGCCCCCGCGAAAATAAAAGTTAAAATTGTATTTCTTTTTTAAATCCAGCTGCCAGCCGTTCCAGCAGAGTATCAACCTGTTTTTTGCTTTTTAGTTTAAAATTATTCAGCGGGCTTGCTTCTATCTGATCAAAACTGATGTTGTTGTTTTCGTATTCGCTGAAAATATTGGCAAGATAAACAGTATCAACCAGATCTTTGCAGTCTTTCGGCGCAGCATCAGGATCATGGTGAAAGCGGATTGCCGCTACAAGCCTGTCCGGAAAATTCCATTTTTCTGCGATTAATGCGCCAAGTTCAGCATGATTCATGCCTGCGGAAAGATCTTCAAATGTTGATGCCGGAAGGTTTTTATCATTGCAGAATCCTTTTATCTTTTCCAGCAGTTCAGGATGTACGCTGGAGAAAATAATTTTTCCCATATCGTGCAGTATTCCGCCGACATAAACATCATCAAGCAGGTTGGAATCGTTTTTGAAATTCTTAACCAGATTATACGCATAAAATGCTGTTTTGTATGAATGTTCCCAAAGTCTCTTTTTATCAATCGTGTCATCGCCGAGAACTTTTTGTGTTCCGTAGGAATAAAGCAGGTTTCTTATGCCTTTAATACCTATCATTTTAACCGCATCTGATATATTATCAACTTTTTTGGAAAGCATATATTGAGCGGAATTAACCATTTTTAAAAGATCTGCTGTCAGCGCCGGATCCATGGAAATCTGCCGCGCGATAGTGGGCATATCCGATGATGGATCAGAAATAAGCCTTTGAACATGAAGAATATTTTCCGGAAACTGAGGCAGGCTGTTTATGCTGTCAACAATTTCTTCTGAAAGAACAGACATGTTTTCTATCGTGGTTTGATCAAGAGGGATTACAATGCTGGCAATGGTGCATTTGTTAGTTCCTTTCATTGTAAAAGCATCATCATCCAGCCCCATTTTTTTGAGCATTAAAACAAGGATAACAAGTCCAAGCCCCGCGCCTTCGGAATCATCCAGTACCTGAGTCAGGGCATCTTCCAGACTGCTGAATTGCCTGGAGCGCGCAATCTTGTCATGAATACGAAGCTGCTCGGTTTTGTTTGCAGTTACATTGTTGCGTATCTCTATATGAATTGTGTTTCTTTTAACCTGCAGGATTACTTTTATGTACAGGCCTTTTTCTTTTTGCAGCTGAAGATAATGCCCGATATTACCGATGGTTTCTTCCTTAAACGACTGCATTCCTTTTTTATAGTCATCATCGTTATTTATATTCAAACCGCGTTCTTCAAAAAACACCCGTTTTGTATTTGCTTTTTTGGCGTTTACAACAAGTTCCTGAATACAGTAGACAACGTAGTCTTTAAGCTTTAACTGATCCATGTGACGCAGAAAAGCTTCTACAACATTCTCTATGTAAATTTCTATTTCTTTGGGGAGTGTATATGTTGTAATAGTCAGCGGAAGTCCGGACTGTATGGCTTTTTTAACTTTCCCTTCATCCACAACCAGTTCGGGAGCAGAAGTCATAATAAATATCCTTCCTTATTTAATCAATCCTACACTATAAGTGTCGGCGAAAAATACATATTTCCAAAATTATACAGAAATATCACTATAACAAGTATATATAAAACAAAAAATTAATTCAATAACACATTGATTTTTAGGTCAAAATGACACATTTTATTGAAATCTAAAGCCTCCTGTGTCATTTTTACCGGCAAGCGGTTTTTCAACATGACAAAATTCAGGAAAATGCTTCTGTTTTTACCCTAAATTGCGTCATTTTTGGGAAAAATCCATAAAAATCGCTTGGCACGGTTCTTGCTTAATTATAAATATGAAATCTTAAGGAGGATGATATGAATAAGGAAAAAGCAGTAAAAAGCAACCTTTCGATTTACTTCAAAGAGATTAATAGTATCCCGATGTTAAGCCGGGATCAGGAAGTTAACATCGCCCGTGAAGCGGCTGCCGGCAGCAAGATGGCAAGAGATAAGCTCGTAAATGCCAATCTTCGCTTTGTGGTAAGTGTGGCAAAAAAGTATCAGGGGCTGGGTTTGCCGCTCGAAGACCTTATCAGCGAAGGTAATGTAGGTCTTTTAAGCGCAGTTGACCGTTTTGATGTTGAAAAAGGCTACCATTTTATTTCCTATGCCGTGTGGTGGATTCGCCAGGCTATTATGAGTGCCCTCTATGAAAAATCAAGGATGATCAGGCTCCCCGTTAATCGCGCTACCGACCTTGTAAAAATTGAAAAAGCAAGAAAATTTGTTAAATCTGAATATTCCTCCACAGAAGAAATTTCTGAAATTGCCGAACTTTTGGACATGGATAAATCCCATGTTTCGGAACTTCTTAACATTTCCAGGGAGATTCTTTCACTGGATAATCCCGTTTCTGACGACGGAATATTGCTGTTAAGAGATGCTATCGAAGATGACCAATACATTGCTCCGGACAAGTTTGCAGAGCATAAATCCATGGAAGTAGATATCGAAAATATTCTGGATACGCTTAATGATGATGAAGCGAATATTATCCGCTGGCATTACGGGCTTGGACACCGCAAGCCAATGTCTTTAAAAGAAATCGGCGAACTTTATAATCTTAGCAAAGAGCGGATCAGGCAGATCGAAGAAAAAGCTCTTTCCAGGCTTAGAAATCCCAAACGAATGAAAAGATTGCAGGCTTACGTGGCATGAAACTTGCGTTTTCGCATATATATTCCTTCTAAAACGTGAATTGACAGCTTTCAACATCATGGTTTATTCTATAATGGACTAAATTAAAAGAGGAAGGAATAGACTATGAAACGTTTTTTATTCATGGTAATTGCAGTCATTATGATTGCATCCGTTTTTTCGGCTTGTTCAGGTTCGGGAAGCGGAGCGGAAGTTACTCTTATAAGTAACAAAATAGAAATTGATGCGGCGCTAAAAGCCTATGCAGCGGAATATCAAAAACAAACAGGTGTAAAAATTGTTATCAGAAGTTTTGGCGGAGAAACACCCTATGCGCCGAATCTTGCGGCAATGTTTAATTCAGGCAGTGAACCTGAAATTTTCGTTATCGAAGGAAAAGCAGGTTATGAAGATGCTAAACGTTCCGGCAGAATAATCGATCTTTCAGATGAACCCTGGGTTGCAGACACAGATGTCGCCTATATCGATCCGGAAGACGGCAATGTTATAGGTTTCCCTGTTGCCATTGAAGGATGGGGGCTTGGCTACAACAAAGCGCTTCTTGCCAGAACAGGAATCGATCCTACAACTTTAACGGATATTTCTGCAATCAGGATGGCTTTTGAAAGAGTCGAGTCAATGAAAAGCCAGCTTGGCATTGACGCAGTTGTTTCGATGGTTGCAGGTCCCGGCATGACCTGGGTGACAGGTTTGCATGGAGTAAATGCCTACCTTACGCTCGGTCTTCCGTACAATGCCTCAACCAGATTTATCGATATGATGCTTAACGGACAGGTTGATAATGCCCGCCTGACAAGTTTTGCCGAATACTATAATCTGCTTTTTAGAAGCGCCAACAGAAACACTTTGCTTACCGGCGGTTATGATCAGCAGCTTGGAGATTTTGCGATAGGCAGAACAGTATTTATACATCAGGGTAACTGGACAGATCCAACCTTTAAAGATTTGGGAATCACATTTGATATGGGTTATGTTCCGCACGCATACCTTGGAGAAATTACCGATGGTATTTTTGTCGGCGCGCCGTCATGGTACATTGTTAATGCCAGGGCGAATAATATAGAAGAAGCAAAAAAATTCCTTATTGCAATGGCATCTACCATAGAGGGGCATGACTATATGGTTAATAAAGCCGGAATGGTTCCCGCTTTTAAATCTGTAACTATTGAGCCGGAAGGGCAATTATCCAGAGCTGTTCAGGAATGGTCAAATCAGGGCAAGATTTATGCATGGCATCAAAATGAAATGCCCGATGGTTTCGGCATGAATACACTTGGTCCGATATTTCATCAGATGGCAGCAGGACATATTGGCGTACAGGAATTTGTAAGACTGTTTACAAATGCAGTAAGCAGTATTAAATAAGTTGTATTATTTAATATAACGGTACTTTAGGGCAGCTTCGGAAGCTAAAGCTTTCGAAGCTGTTTGATTTTTTTGGAGGTAATCATGGCTAAAATAAAGCGTGTTAGTGAAAAATCGAGTAAATCGCTTTTGTTTTTTTTATTTTTGTTTCCATCTGTTTTTGCTTTTTGTATGGTTATCATCATTCCGTTTTTAATGGGGATTTATTATTCTTTTACAGACTGGAATGCGATTACAGGTACAAAGGTAACATGGGTGGGATTTAAAAATTACTTCGCTGTTTTTACAGATATTACATTTCTTCATTCGTTTCTGGTAACTGTGGCTTATGCAGTTATGAATATTATCGTATTAAATCCTTGCGCGTTTTTCCTGGCGCTTCTTGTTACCAGTAAATTAAAATTTAAAGGTATTTACCGCGCAGGTTTCTTTTTGCCGAATCTTATAGGCGGCCTTATTCTTGGTTATATCTGGCAATTTATCTTTAACAATGCAATTCCGTCTTTTGGCGGCTGGTTCCAGGAACATCTGTTTTTGGCAAACAGGCATCTTGCTCTTCTTGCGATTGTCATTGTCGGCACATGGCAATATGCCGGCTACATAATGATGATATACGTAGCGTCGATACAGGGTATCCCCGACTCGCTTTTGGAAGCCGCAGAACTTGACGGTGTAAATTATATGCAGCGGCTTAAACACATTGTTTTTCCGCTTGTTGCGCCCGCTTTTACAGTATCGATGTTTCTAACGCTTGTTAACTCTTTTAAACAGTTTGATGTTAATTATGCGCTCACAGCAGGAGGTCCCTCCGGAATGTTTCTGGACAGGGCTATTATGACAAATGAATTTCTTGCGCTGAATATTTATCAAACTGCGTTTGCCTACCGCCAGCTTGCACAAGGTCAGTCTAAAGCTATTATTTTCTTTGTTGTGCTTGCGGTTATTTCGTTAATCCAGGTGCGGGCAAATAAAAAAAGGGAGATTGAAATGTAATGAAAGCAAGAAAATTTATAGCGCTTGAAATCCTCGCGATTTTATTATTTTTAATTTATATGGTGCCCTTTGTTATCGTAATGATTAACTCTTCAAAACCGTCGCTTCAGATTATTACTGATCCTCTGGCGCTTCCTGATAATCCCACGCAGTTAATTACGAATATTAAAACAGTGCTGGAAAGCCCCAATGTACGTTATGCCTCATCGTTTGTTTCTTCCTTTTTTATAACTGTGTTCTCTGTTGGGCTGCTTGTACTTTGTTCTTCAATGGCTGCATGGGTGCTTGTGCGGACCAAAACTGTGCTCTCCAATGTTATTTTTATGGTTTTTGTCGCCGCTATGGTTATACCGTTCCAGGTAGTTATGTTTCCGTTAATTTCATGGTTCCATTTTATCGAGGTAAAACTGGGTCTTCTTCACACGCCGTTCAGGCTGCTGCAGAATTACCCGGGAATTATTTTTGCATATCTTGGTTTCGGCTCATCTCTTTCCATATTTCTCTTCCATGGTTTTATCAAATCTGTTCCTCTGGAACTTGAAGAAGCGGCAACTATCGACGGCTGCACAAAATCAGCGGTGTTTTTTAAAATCGTTTTCCCGATACTCACTCCCATAACAGTAACCGTTATTATTCTTAACAGCATATGGATTTGGAACGATTATCTTCTGCCGCTTTTGGTTTTGGGCTCGGGCAATTCTGTTCAGACATTGCCGCTTGCTGTTGCCAGTTTTGTCGGTTCGTTTGTTAAAAAATGGGATTTGATTCTTACCGCAACCATGATGACCATGCTGCCTGTTGTCGTTGTGTTTTTAATTTTACAAAAGCACATTATCAAAGGAATAGTAGACGGAGCAGTCAAGGGATAATTATGTGGTGGAAAAAGTCGGTTGTTTATCAGATTTATCCGCGCAGTTTTTGTGATTCCAACGATGACGGAATCGGAGATATAAACGGAATAATATCGAAGCTTGATTATATAAAAGAATTAGGCGTTGATGTTATCTGGATTTCTCCCATTTATCAAAGCCCCATGCATGACAACGGTTACGACATCAGTGATTATCAGGCGATAAATCCTGAATTTGGAACGATGGAAGATTTTGACAGGCTTCTTAAAAAAGCTCATGAGATGGGGTTAAAGATAGTAATGGATCTTGTTGTTAATCATTCATCAAATGAGCATCCGTGGTTTTTGGAGAGCCGTTCCAGCCTTAACAATCCAAAACGTGATTTTTACATTTGGAAAGATGCGCCCAATAACTGGATTGCATGGTTCGGCGGTTCTGCATGGACAAAGGATGAAATAACAGGTCAGTATTACCTGAATTGTTTTTCTCCGCATCAGCCGGATTTGAACTGGGAGAACCCGGAGCTTCGCAAAGAAATTTTTAACATGATGCACTGGTGGCTGAAAAAAGGCATTGATGGTTTCCGCCTGGATGCCATCAGCTTTATTTCCAAGCCGGTTGGTTTTCCGGACGGAAATATCAAGCAGCTTGTTCCCAATGGTCCAAGGATACATGAATTCATAAAAGAAATGCGCAGCGAAGTATTGTCAAAGTATGATGTAATGACGGTTGGCGAAACCGGCGGAGTAACCGTAGATGAAGCGATTCAATATGCAAATGCAGAAGGCAGCGAGCTTAACATGGTGTTTCAATTTGAACAGGCTGAACTGGACGGCGGAGAAACATTCAAATGGAACGATCGTAAAATTAATTTAATTGAACTTAAAGAAGTTTTATCCCGCTGGCAGAATAAACTTTATAACTGCGCATGGAATAGTTTGTATTGGTGCAACCATGATCAGCCCCGCATTGTTTCGCGTCTTGGCTGCGAGGATGCGTTACGCGAAAAATCGGCAAAGATGCTTGCGGTTTGCCTGCACTTTATGCAGGGTACTCCTTATATTTATCAGGGTGAAGAACTCGGCATGACAAATGCGCCGTTTGCCGGCATCAGCGATTACCGGGATTTAGAAAGCATCAATGCCTACAATACACTTGTTCTGGAAGAAAAAAGCATTGGCAGGGAGGATATGCTGCGTTATATGCGCCGCAAAAGCCGCGATAATTCCCGCACTCCCATGCAGTGGAATGACAGCCCTAATGCCGGCTTTTCGCAGAATAAACCGTGGATTATGCTGAATCCCAATTACCGGGAAATCAATGCGGAAGAACAAATGCAGCGCGCAGATTCGGTTTTCCGGTTTTACAAAAAACTTATCAGTCTGCGGAAAGAAATGGATATTATTACATACGGTAATTATGAACTTTTACTTCCGGATGATCCGGATTTATTTGTTTATTTACGGACTTTTCAGCAGGAGCAATTGCTGGTTGTCTGCAATTTTGCGGACGAAAAAAGGACTTTTGCCGTACCGGAAACATTTTCCGGGGCAAAAATAGTCATAACAAACGAAGAAATCGAGCCGGGCTCAGCAATGAATCCTGGCGCTTTTGGAACATTTGTATTGACCAATCAATAAAAAGGATTTAGGATAATTATATGAAAAACTTATTTAAACGAATTAGAACTAGCTTAAAAAGCAAAATCGTCTTTGCAGGTATCATACTTTGCGCGCTTTTAACAATGACAACCTGTCAAACTTTACTGGCGGCGTCATCGATACTTCAGGATCCTGTCGTATCCATTCATTCGGTTGAACTGGCAAATCTCAGCATAAACGGCTTGCAATTGCTTTGCAAGGTGCAGCTTGAAAACCCCAATTCATTTGAGATTTCGTTTCCGGAAACAGACTGGGAATTATTTGTTAACGCAAATTCTTTTGTAAGCGGCACCATAAGGAATAACAATCGTATCCGTGCGCGGAATACAACGTTGGTAGAAGTCCCGGTAAATCTCAACTTCCTTGAAATTATTAACACGTTCAGGTCGTTAGTGGGGAGCCGGCAGACAGATTACAAAGTAGCGCTGGGCGTAAAATTCAATCTGCCCGTAATTGGAGAAAAAGTCTGGAACCTTGCCCACGAAGGCTCCATCCCAATGCCGCAGCTTCCCAGCCTGAGCGCCCCGACAATGACCGTCGGCACCCCCAATTTAACAGGCGCAGAAGTAGTTATCACCCTAAATTTTGTTAACCCCAATGTCTTTGACATTCCGTCCCCGAAAATAACCTACGATTACCAGATTAACAGAACATCATTTATCAGAGGCGTAGTAGAAAACGACACACCTCTCGCAGCATCTTCCACAACGCCGATATCTTTCAAGTTAATGGTAAATTACGCCGACTTATTCCGCAGTTTTGTAACTCTGTTAACGGCAAGGGAAGTTTCCACATCGGTTAACCTTGATTGTGATTTTGGCATTCCGATATTCAGCGGGCAGAATATTACGCAGCAGTTGTTGGGGTCTTTGCCGATACTTAGGTAGCGTACAGGCACTCACGGCAGCGGGCTCAGGACGCATGTTTAAGTGATAAGCTTAACTCGCTCTCCGTACAGGCACTCACAGCAGCGGGCTCAGAAAAAACCACTCAGGAATTCGCTTACGAGCCTTCTTTGAAGTCTCTTCAGCGAGGAATTTCGTAAGATGTTTTTTCTGATCCCGCTGCTGTGAGTGCCTGTACGATGTGAGGGTTAAGATTAACAATCATAATAAAATTACTGGAAAGTTGTGTTCTGATGCAAAGGAAGTATACGCATGTTAGCAAAGTTTGTTATAGGAATTTATTTGCTATTTAATCAGAATTTTTGCGGGTTAGGTGAAGGTTTATGCAGCTAATGTTATTATTTTTTGGTTAAGGCGAAATTCGTATAATGTACGTTTTTGGATGGGTTAGATGAAATTCGTCTACAGGTAGTTATATGC
>WQXG01000060.1 GCA_009784975.1 Treponema sp. | reverse complement strand
CGGCAGCGGGATCAGAAAAAACATCTTCCGAAATTCTCTGCTGGCGAGACCGAGCGAAGCGAGAGGCTCGTAAGCGAATTCCTGAGTGGTTTTTTCTGAGCCCGATGCCGTGAGTGCCTGTACAGAGAGCAATTTAATTTAACATTTCTTCAAGTAATTGTGGTGACAGGCACTTGGTTATTAAAGTAGAGGTTGATGTTTTTAAAAATGATATTCAATACCGGCTTGTTTCATGATTTCATTTGCAACATGCCGTATATTGATTTTCCCGTCTACCGTAATATTTCGATTTTTAATAGGAGTATGCCAAATATCATGGTCACCCCTGCCATGCCGTACAAAATAACAGCCATGTTCTTTCAGGATTTTTCGAACCTTTTTTTCATATTCTGCCATTAAATTAAAACCGCCTGAGGCTCCATTTTAAATGCCAAATAAATATCGGTTTTAGGTAAATTATTAATTTCTATCATTTCAGGTACAGCCTGTTTTACACGTTTAATTAATGAATCAAGAGAAAAATCCTCCAGGAGGATAGGAATTTCATCATTCTGTGCATACCATTTTGATGCTTCGTCATCGAATGACAGCGCTACTATAAATTCATTCATATTGACATTATATAGCTAAAACTTAGTTTTTGCAAGCGGTTGCGGTGTCAGACATCAAATTGTGGTGACAGGCACTGCGAAAACTACATTTGGTGTCTGGCACCTTTGGGTGACGCAAGTGTAAATAGTATCAGTTGTTTTTGTACAGGCACGGCGGGCTGCGGGATGTGATTTTTAAGTAATTGTGTTAATTTGAAATCCATGCGTACAGGCGCTCACGGCAGCGGGAACAGAAAAAACATCTTACGAAATTCCTCGCTGAAGAGACCGAGCGTAGCGAGAGGCTCGTAAGCGAATTCCTGAGTGGTTTTTTCTGAGCCCGATGCCGTGAGCGCCTGTACGGAGAGCAATTTAATTTAACATTTCTTCAAGTAGCATGACGCAAAGGTAATAAATACCACTTTTCCGTAATGTCGTTTAACGTGCAGGTATCTGCAGTTTTAATGGCAGATACCGGTTAGTAACCATCCGACATCTGGCGGTTCAGGTCGCGCTGATACAGTTCCTGATAAATCAGGTTGCGTGTTTTAAGTTTTTCTTTAACTTCTCTTGTAAACGGCATATAGCGCCAGAAAGTACCGCGGACATCTTTTTCAAGTTTTTGTATGCCTTCTGATTCTTTGGTCATCCATAAAATATAGTCGCGGATAAAAAATTCTTTTATATCGCCTTTTAATTTCATTGCCTGGAACCACTGGTAATAGTGACCTGTAAGACCTTCTTCCATCCAGTAGAACGAAGCTTTTTCTTTTGCTACCTGCCAGCGGAGATCCGCAACAGCGGTATGAACAGCGTAATATAAATTTCTTGGATACATGGGAACAATGATGCGTCCGCGGCTGGTGGCGCGGTTGTACCGGTCAAACGGTTCCCAGCAAAAACCCGTGTCACCGTAGGTTGGTATTAAAAGAACATACGGCGTTATGCGGTTTAATCTGTTTTTGTATACACGGCAGAAAGCTTCGGCATCGATGCTTTCGATTCGCGCAAGAAGGGAGATGACATTTTCGCGCGTTGCGACATCGTTGGGACCGCAGTGGAAATATTCGCTTGTAAGAACAGGAAAATGGTTTCCCTGCCGTCCGCAGGTCATTTTAGCCATTTGCCTGATAGTGTCGAATTCTGCGTCAAGGGCGCCGATATCAACGGTGACAGAGCCGCCTTCCTGCTCAATTTTTTCTCTTAATGTTTGTACATCTGCCTCTGCATTGATATAGTCTTTAATGCTTATAACCAGGTCGCTATCGTTCTTTAATAAATCTTTAAGCAGGTTTTGGATTTCAAAAACCGCGGCTTTTTGTCTTTCATGCAGATTGTCGGATACATCGGGTAATTCCCGCAGCGGAGAACGTTCATAAATAACATGGATTCTGTCACGCAGGAATCTTTCAATTTCGTTTCGTTCCCTGTCTTTCTGTTTTACGATAACCCTTGAGCCGTCAAGTTTACCCTGGGCTTTTTCCAGCAATTGCTGCAATTTAGATTGACTGTTACCTTTTGCAATTTTTACTTCGTCGGTAGTTGACGGGCGCATCTTGGCGGTACCAACCCCATTAAGCCATTCGTCCATGTAAAGGATAGGCTGATCAAGTTCATTTTCTACTACTATTTTGCTGAAAAATTCCCTGGTTTCGGTTTTTAGAAAATTAGGGTGTAAAAGCCCGAACCGCAGCAGGAATTTCTTGCAGGGCATCATATTTCCCGATGCTTTCCGCGCTACATTTAAAAGATATTCCCAGTACGGAGCGATAAACTGCTGACGGAAAACGCTGCGATCCTTTGGGTCCTTGGTCGTAAGGTATTTTTGCAGAATCGTATGCACCCTCTGGGCAATATCGCCTTCGTTAGAGAGGACATTTTTGTAATAATTCGGGTCATTGAAAAAAGAATGGCCCTTTTCCTCAAAACGCCTTGTTACCTGCGGAAAGCCGCTGCCGCCAAGATCAACATCTGAACCCGGGGAACCGGCATTATCAACGCCATCACCATCTTTTTTTTCACCGAAAATATCGTTAAAATCGGGAAGAAGACTGCTGTCTGTTGTGCCCGCTGTTCCCAGTAAAGCGGCAAGTTCGGGGTCCATGCCCCCCTGAAAATCATTTCCAGCCATAAATTTATAATAATTCGTTTTAGGGCTGTTGTCAAATGGTTTTTGACAGCTGCTGCCTTCCCCTTCCCATTTGCACAAACTTTAAAAATGAATATAATACCCGTATATGCCAAAAATCGAAGTAAATGAAGAGGTTTTTTATACTCTTGCCGGCTGCCGCTGGAACAGCAAAGAAGAATTTGAAGAGGCGCTTGTTTGCGCTAAAGCCGAACTCGATGAAGACAGCGATAAAAGCCTGCCGCCGCACGAACGCGTGCTTAAAATCGAGTTGAATGATACAAACCGCCCCGACCTTTGGGGAACAGCAGGCTGCGCGCGCCAGCTGCGGATTTATAGAAGCGAGGGGACCCAAATACCAAAATACGGGTTTTTTTCACGGCAAGGTGATATAAAAAAAGCCGGGCGTAAAGTTAAAGTTGAGGCAAGCGTAAAGCAGGTGCGGCCTTACATAACAGGTTTTATCGCTCGCGGGAAAACTATCACAGATCCGATGCTGCGCGATATTATTCAAACCCAGGAAAAACTGGCATGGAACTACGGCAGGAAACGCCGGAGTATGTCGATGGGAATTTATCGTTTTACAAAGGTTAAATGGCCGATTGTTTACAAAGGTGTAGACCCGGATTCTGTTTCGTTTATACCGCTTGCAGCCGAAAACCTGCCGCTTGAACCCATGACCCTGCGGGAAATTTTAAAGAAGCATCCCAAAGGCAAAGAGTTCGCATTTATTCAGGAACACGAGCCGATACATCCAATTCTGACAGATTCAGAGGGAGCCATCCTTTCCTATCCGCCAATCATCAACTCAAATGATTTGGGGGCAGTGCAGGTTGGAGACAGTGAAGTCTTTGTCGAACTTACCGGCACCGATTTGCATTTGCTCACCCTTGCAACCTCGATAGTTGCCTGCGACATGGCGGACAACGGATTTACCGTAGAGCCTGTAGAGTTCGAGTATGAGTTTGATACGCCATTCGGCAGAAGCCTGGTTACACCCTACTATTTCCAGGAGCCGGTTTTCTGCTCGCTCTCCAGAATAGAACGTTTCCTCGGCGAAAAGTTAAACGGCGATGAATGTGTTACGGCTCTCGCAAAAATGGGCGTAATAGCGGAAAAAGCCAACGCGGCAGAAAAAGGCAAAGCAGCAGACAACACTCCGTCACCCGGCGTACTCGCTTATCCCCCGGAATACCGCAATGATTTCCTCCACGCCGCTGATGTTGCCGAAGACGTAATGATCGGCAGATCGCTGGGCTCTTTTAAACCATTGCGTCCTGCCGATTCCACAGTAGGAAGACTTCTGCCTATCACTTTTTTCAGCAGACAGGTGAAGGAACTGCTCATCGGTCTTGGGTACCAGGAAATGATCTATAACTATCTTGGCTCCCGTAAAGACCTGGTAGAAAATATGCGCACAGACGGTAAAAAAATTATCCGCATCTTTAATCCAATGACAGAAAATTATGAATATGTCCGCGACTCAGTGATTGCATCGCTTATGGCAAGCGAGTCCATCTCGGGACGATCTGCCTATCCGCACAAAATTTTCGAAGTAGGCAAAGTTGCCTGGCTGGATGATTCAGAAAACAACAGAAGCAAAACCCGTCAATTCGCCGGTTTCCTTCATGCCGGAACAGATGCAAACTTTAATACAGCAGCCGCAGAACTGCAAGCGCTGTTTTACTATCTATCCCGCGAATACGAAGTGCAGGAATCTTCGGACGAAAGATTTATTCCCGGAAGAGCGGCTGCGATCATCTGCAAAGGAAAAACAATTGGCGTATTCGGCGAACTTCACCCCGAAACACTGGAAAACTGGGGCGTCACCGTCCCCTGCACCGCCGGAGAAATCGATTTAGACGAGCTGCTGGTGTAAACAGCCGTTTTTTTCGTTTTTTCCGCCTGTTTTCTTAAAATTATAGTACTTGCATACCCCCCTGTTTTCTGGCATAATTATGTTTAGAAAAATTCATTTTTGGAGGAAAATATGAAGAAAATTGCAGGAGTTCTTTTAATCCTGGTATTGGCTGTTTCAATGTTGGTCGGTTGCGGTAAAAAAATTGATATTGGTATCGCTATGCCGGAAACTCACGTTGAACGCTGGGTAAAAGACGGTAATTCGCTCAAAGCAGAAGCAGAAAAACTCGGTTATAAAGCAGCAGTTCAGTGGGCAAATGCAGATCAACCCACACAGAATCAGCAAATTCAGGGTTTTTTGACACAAGGAGCAAAAGCGCTGATTATTGGCAATATCAATGACGGTGTTGGTTCGGCAGTTGCAGATGCAAGGCGTGAAGGCGCTGTTGTTATCGCTTATGACCGTATTATTCAGGGTACTGATGATTATGAGTACTATATCACCTTTAATAACTACAAGGTTGGCACACTTCAGGGGCAGAGTATTGTTGACGGGCTTGATTTAGCCGCAGCCACTTCCGCAGCGCCTAAATTTATCACTCTGTTTGCCGGTTCACCGACAGATGCAAATGCCAACTTCTTCTTTCAGGGAGCGATGGATGTGCTTCTCCCTTATATTGACAGAGGTGTTTTAAGAGTTGTAGGTCCTTTCCCAAGGCACTATTCAGATGCGGCTTTCCAGCAGATTGCCACAGAAAACTGGCAGGCTCCGGTTGCTAAGGCACGCATGGAAGCGCTTCTTATCGGCGCTGCGCGCACAGTAACTCTGGATGCAGTTCTTGCACCCAATGATACTTTGGCACGCGCTATCCTTGAAGCCTGTAAAGCTGATTCCAAATATCAGGCTAAACTGCCCGTTACTTCCGGACAGGATGCTGAATTTGATTCCGCCATGTCGATTAAAAACGGCGAACAGTACAGCACAGTTTTCAAAGATACAGCGAAACTGGCTGAAGCAGCCGCTCTGCTGGCAGATCAGCTTATCAAAGGATTGGAAGTTGATATTCCCGGCACAGTTTTAGCAGAAGGCGATCTTGAAGAAATCGGATTTACCGGTACCGGATATGTAAAAACATTGCTTTTGGATCCAATTTTGGTTACCAAAGATAATCTGCAAGTCCCTGTGGAAGCAGGTTTCTACACAGAAGCTCAGGCAGAACAATTGCAATAACCTGACTTTATATCTGGTCAGTTGGTCCCGATCAATTGGCCAGATGGTCAGATTTTTTTTTGGAAGGAACTTATGAGTGAATACATTCTGGAAATTGAAAATCTGACCAAAGATTTCCCCGGGGTAAGAGCTCTTGATAATGTAAGTTTAAAAATTAAAAAAGGTGAAATCCATTCTCTTTGCGGAGAAAACGGCGCGGGAAAATCTACTTTAATGAGCTGTATCTCCGGCGTTTATCCTTGCGGCAGTTACGAAGGTAAAGTTTTTTACAAGGGAAAGGAAACAAAATATAACAGCGTTAAAGACAGCGAAAAAGAAGGGCTTGCAATTATTCATCAGGAATTGGCGCTTAGCCCGTATCTGTCAATATATGAAAATATTTTTCTGGGCCACATGGACACCAAATTTGGAATTATAAATTGGGATAAGTATTTAAAAGAATCAAAAAAATATTTAAAAATAGTGGGTTTAAACGAAGCGCCGGAAAAAATTATAAGTAAGCTCGGTGTGGGAAAACAGCAGCTTGTGGAAATAGCCCGCGCTTTGTCCAAAAAAACAGAACTGCTGATACTGGACGAACCTACTTCTTCACTGAACGATGATGAAAGCGAAAAGCTTCTTAATCTTATGCTGGAATTAAAAAAGCAGGGGATAACTCTCGTGATGATTTCCCATAAGTTAAATGAAGTTTTAAAAGTTGCAGATACTGTAACAATTCTGCGGGACGGCAAGTCCATAAGCGCTTACGATGTTAAAAACGATAATCTTACAGAAGAAATTATTATTAGGGATATGGTAGGCCGCGATTTAACACGGCGTTTTCCCGAGCGGAAATCTTCGCCGGGAGAGACAGTAATGGAAGTTAAAAACTGGACGGTTTATCATCCCGATTATCATAATATTAAAGTAGTGGATGATGTTTCTTTTTATCTGCGAAAAGGCGAGATTCTTGCTTTCAGCGGACCAATGGGCGCAGGGCGCACAGAATTAATGATGAGCCTTTTTGGGCGTTCTTACGGATTTCGCAGCACAGGGGAATTGAATATCAAGGGAAAAAAGCAAACGCTGAACAGTCCGCGCGCCGCAATTAATTCCGGGCTTGGATATATTTCTGAAGACAGAAAAAATCTGGGTCTTGTATTGATTCAGGATGTAAAAACAAATATTACTCATTCAAGTTTAAATAAAATTTCCAAATTCGGAATTATTAATAATCAAAATGAAATAAAAAATGCTGAACATTACAGGAAGGAGCTGAATATCAGAACGCCTTCCATAAATCAATATGTGCGTAATCTTTCCGGCGGCAATCAGCAGAAGGTGGTAGTTAGCAAAACCTTGATGGTTAATCCTGATATTTTTATCGTAGACGAACCGACAAGAGGCATTGATGTCGGCGCCAAAACGGAGATTTACGGTATTATGAATAATATGATTTCTTCCGGTAAAAGTGTTATCATGGTAAGTTCGGAGCTGCCGGAAGCGCTTGGTATGGCGGACAGAATTTATGTGATGAACGAAGGCAGAATAAAGGGTGAGTTGTCCAAAAACGAAGCAACTCAGGAAAAAATAATGCATCTGGCGCTGGTAGGATAGGCGGGGAATAATTAATGAGCGTTAAAACTTTAATAAAGAATAACATCAGAAATTACTCAATGTTCATTATTTTATTGTTAATCATGATTATTTTTGCCATTACAACAAATGGCGTTAATTTTAATCCGCGTAATTTTATAAATATTTTCTTTCAGAACAGTTATGTATTAATTCTTGCCATTGGCATGGTAATGATTATTATTACGCAAAATATCGATCTTTCTGTAGGCTCTGTCTGTGCATTTATCGGCGCTTTAAGCGCGATGGTTTATAATACCGGATTGGGAATGCCTGCTGCCGTAATAATTTCTATTTTGATAGGCGTTGCAATCGGCGCGTATCAGGGGGCATGGGTTGCATTTGCAAAACTGCCCGCGTTTATTGTGACTCTTTCGGGGATGCTGCTTTTTAGGGGTCTTACATATATCGTTACCAAAGTAAGCCCGGTAAGTTTAAAAGATACCGGCTATTCCCTTTTTGCAACCGGAATTCTTGATGAAGTTTTAAAAGTTAACAGGATAGGTCCTTATTTTCCAATGGCTTTTATTGTTGCAATATTATTGCTGGTTGTTTTTTTTATAGCGGAATTTGCAGGACGCAAAAGAAAAATAGCAAATGATTTTGAAGTTACTCCGCTTCCGTTATTTATCGTTAAACTTGCGCTTATCAGTTTGTTAATACTTGGACTTGCGGATCGTTTTGCGCGTTCACGCGGTCTTCCGATTGTCGTTTTGGTTTTAGGTATTACAATTTTTGTTTTTCATTTTATTTTAAATAACACTGTTCTTGGCAGATATATCTATGCTGTCGGCGGCAACCCGCGCTCTGCAAAACTTTCCGGCATCAATTCAGAAATGGTAATATTTATTGTATTCTGTTTTATGGGCGGGCTTGCAGGTCTTGCCGCTGTTGTTTCAACCGGTTATATGAACAGCGCGCTGCCTCAGGCAGGAAATTTATTTGAGCTGGATACAATTGCAGCATGTTACATCGGCGGTGTTTCGGCAGGCGGCGGTATCGGTTCTGTTATCGGCGTAATTGTAGGCGGTCTTGTTATGAGCGCAATTAACAATGGGATGACTTTAATGAATATGAGTCCCCATTCTCAGTATATAGTTAAAGCTTTGGTTCTGGTTTTGGCGGTTTTCTACGACATTTACAATCGCCGTAAATCAGGATTGGGATAAAAAAATTAGGAGTTGGGGTTGTTATGAAAAAATTGGGCGGAGTAAGAGCGCCGCATTTAAAGAACACAGCATCTTGTGTTCCGGTTGTAATGCCTGTTCCTGCGGAAGTAAAACTTCCAATGTCTATGCACGCAGGAAAGCCGGCAAAGCCTATTGTTGCTGTCGGCGATCAGGTTAAAGTGGGGCAGGTTATCGGTGAAGCAGACGGGTTTGTTTCATCGCCTGTGCATGCCAGTGTGTCGGGTATGATTAAAAGCATCGATACTTTGGACGGCATTAAGGGAGAGAAAGCTGTAACAATTACGATTGCTTCTGACGGGCTGCAAACGCCGTGGGAAGGTATCGCGCCGCCGCAGGTGACAAACCTTGCAGAATTTCTGGATGCTGTCAGAAACAGCGGTGTAGTTGGTCTTGGCGGAGCGGGGTATCCTACAGCGCCCAAGTTTACTTTAAAAGAGTCTGTTGTACTTGATTATATTTTAATTAACGGCGCCGAGTGCGAACCGTTTATTACTTCGGACACCAGAACGATGGTTGATAGCATTGACTATGTTTGGGACGGCGTTCTGCTCATGCAAAAGTATCTTAAACCAAAGAATATTATTATTTGTATCGAAGATAATAAACCTGAGCCCATCAAATTGTTTAAAGCTCTTTGCGCAAAATCTGGTTTTGACGGTACAAGCGTCAGCGTCCGTGTTCTTCCGTCTCTGTATCCGCAGGGTGAAAGAAAAGTACTTGTGTACAATGTTACGGGGCGGATTGTGCCGGAAGGCGGACGTTTGCCCGATGTCGGCTGTATCGTGGTTAATTGCACGACAGTCGCGACTTTTGCCAAGTTCATAAAAACCGGCAACCCTCTTGTTTCAAAGTGCGTAACCGTGGACGGGTCGGCAGTGAAGGAACCTAAAAACGTTATCGTGCCGCTTGGCACTCTTGTTTGCGAATTGTTTAAGTTTTGCGGCGGGCTCAAAGATGATGTGCAAAAAATTACCCTTGGCGGTCCGATGATGGGTGCGGCAATTCCTAATCTGGATGTTCCAATTCCAATCGTAAAAATAACAGGCGCTGTACTTGCGTTTTCTGCAAAAGACGCAGAAGTACCGGAACCAACTCCGTGTATTAAATGCGGACGGTGTCTGGAACAATGTCCAATGAGTTTAATGCCGCCCTATATCGAAGAAGCGTTTGAACTTAGAAAACCGGAACTGCTTAAAAAATTTAAACTGGGCATGTGCGCCGAATGTGCTTGCTGCGCGTTTACGTGCCCTGCCAAACGTCCGTTAGTGCAGGTTATGACACTTGCAAAAGATATGCTGTGGAATTGGGAGCAGGCGGAAAAAGCAAAAGCTGCGTCTGCTGCCGAAAAAAAGGAGGCAAAATAATGGTAACAAACATGAATGTTTCGTTTGCACCTCACATACGCGACAAAGTAACAACAAACCGCATTATGCTGGATGTGATAATTGCGCTGCTTCCTGCGTTTGGCGTTGCAGTTTGGGTTTTTGGTCCGCGTGCTGCGCTTGTTACAGGCGTTTGTGTAGCCGCATGCGTTTTCTTTGAGTGGGCTTACGAAAAACTTTTAAAAAGAAAAAATACAATAGGTGATTTTTCGGCTGCTTTAACCGGAATCCTTCTTGCATACAATTTGCCCGTAACAATTCCAATCTGGCAGGCAATCTTTGGCTGCTTTGTGGCAATTATTCTTGTAAAGCAGATCTTTGGCGGACTTGGCAAAAATTTTGCAAACCCTGCGGTAACTGCGCGTATCGTAATGTTTATCGCGTTTCCGGTTGCAATGACAACGTGGGTTGTACCGTTTGACTGGAAGTCGTCTGCTGATATCGTTACAGGGGCAACGCCTCTTGTAGACCTTTTGCACATGTTCAGAAATGAACCTTATGCACTGCCGTCATTATGGGATTTATTTTTGGGTACGCACGGCGGCTGTTTTGGCGAAACAAGTGAACTTGCGCTTTTAATTGGTTTTGCGTATCTATTAATCCGCCGCGTCATTACACCGATTGTTCCGCTTACTTACATAGGAACAGTTTTTATTTTAACAACGGTAATCGGCGGTTTTGAATTCGGCGTTTTCCATATTCTAACCGGCGGCTTGTTCCTGGGCGCAATCTTCTGCGCAACAGATTATGTTACTTCTCCGCTTACAAACAAGGGACGCGCTGTATTCGGTGTTTGCTGCGGGCTGGTTACAGTAATAATCCGCCTTTGGGGAAATTACCCGGAAGGAGTATCTTTCGCAATCCTCTTTATGAATATGCTTGTACCGTTCATTAATAAACTTACATACAAAAAGGGACTGGGAGGTAAATACAAATGAGCAAAAAAATTGATGTTATAAAAGCAGTGTTTATTTTAACTTTTATTTGTTTTTTTATGGCAGGTGCATTGGCTGTTGTAAATCATTTTACATACACAAAGATAAAAAGCGATGCTGCAGAACGCGCCTTTGGTTCAAGAACTAAAATTATTCCGGAAGCAGACGGATTTGCGCCCATGGATATTGAAAACATAAGCGGTTTACCGGAATCAGTCATTGAAATTTACGAAACAACAAACAAAACAGGTTATGTCTTTACTATATCTGTAAAGGGATTTGGCAGGGATAATATGCGATTGCTTTGCGGTGTCGGAATGGACGGAAGAATAATAAAATCCAATCAAACTGATTTAGTTTTGTCTCATACAGAAACACCTTCATACTTTAACAGAGTTTTTTCTGAACTTCATTTAAATCGTTTTTGGAATAGCGGTAAAACAGATGTTGAACAAATTGATGCAGTGAGCGGCGCAACTGTTTCTTCCAATGCCTTAAAAAGAGCTTTTGTTTATGCTCTTACAGCCTTTGAATTAATAAGAGGAGATATCCATGAGTAAAAAAATCTCTATTATTTATAATGGGATAATAAAAGAAAATGCTGTTTTTGTTCTTTTGCTTGGTTTGTGTCCCGCGCTTGCTGTATCTACAGATACTTTAGATGCATTGGGAATGGGGCTTGCAACTACTTTTGTTCTTATTGGTTCAAATACGGCAATTTCGCTTATACGTAAAAGTATCCCGGAAAAGGTGCGAATTCCATGTTTCATTGTTCTTATCGCAGGGTTCACAACTATTGTCAGATTATTGGTGCAGGCGTATTTATATGAACTGTATACAGCGCTTGGGATTTTTCTTCCTCTCATTGCTGTTAATTGTATTGTATTCGCCCGTGCAGAAATATTTGCCAGTAAAAACAACACATTGGATTCCATAATAGATGCAATCAGCGTAGGTATTGGATTTACATTTGCAATGTTTCTTATTGCTTCGTTACGTGAAATATTCGGCAACGGAACATGGTTTAAAATGGCATTACCGGTTTTAAATGAAAATAAAATTGAAATATTTGTTTTAGCCCCCGGCGGTTTTATTGTATTTGGGCTTTTAATTGCGATTATTAATAAAATTAGCAATGGAAAAGCAGTAAAAAGAAGTAATTTTGGCTGTGAACACTGTCCTTCCAGGGCATCATGTACAAAGACTACTTTTGGAAAGGAGGATTGTAAATAATGGATTACAAAATTCTTATTACTATTATAATCAGCACAGTATTGGTTAATAACTATGTGCTTCAGCGGTTTCTTGGCGTATGTCCTTTTTTGGGTGTTTCCAAGGAGCAAAAAGGCGCTATAGGCATGAGCGCCGCAGTAATATTTGTAATGATTCTGGCAACTGCTGTAACATGGCCGATCAATAAATATCTTCTGCAAAAAAATAATCTTGATTATCTGCAAATAATTGTTTTTATTCTGGTAATTGCAACGCTTGTGCAATTTGTAGAAATCGTATTAAAAAGATTTATACCGTCTTTATATAAAACG
This sequence comes from Treponema sp., assembly GCA_009784975.1. Lineage (GTDB taxonomy): Bacteria > Spirochaetota > Spirochaetia > Treponematales > Breznakiellaceae > WQXQ01. The sequence continues at coordinate 2,381 of WQXG01000060.1, read as the reverse complement.
CTTGGTGTTTACCTGCCGCTTATGACAACAAACTGCGCAATTTTTGCAGTTACAATGGTAAATATAGAAGAAGGCTATAGTTATGCTGAGTCTCTTGTAAATGCATTCGGTTCTGGTTTTGGATTTTTTCTTGCAATGGTTATTTTTTCCAGCATTCGGGTGCATACAGAAAATACTGATCCGCCGCAGGCCTTTAAAGGTTTGCCGCTGATACTCATATCCGCAGCCATACTTTCTTTTGCGTTTTATGGTTTTGCAGGCGTAGCAGAAAATCTGTTCCGTTAATAGCAAGTTAACAAGGAGTTTTTATATGAGTGTGATTATTACTGCTGTTGTTTCTGTGACCGTTATAGGTCTTATTTGCGCAATTGTTCTCAATGTGGCATCAAAATTAATGTATGTAAAAGTAGATATGAGAGTAACGCAGCTTATAGATGTTATGCCCGGAGCAAATTGCGGCGCATGCGGTTATCCCGGATGTGAAGGTTTTGCTGTAGCGCTTGCTGCAGGAGAGGCTAAAACAAATTTATGTCCTCCCGGCGGTCCTGAATTAATTAAAAAAATCAGCGAAATCCTGGGAATCGAAGGCGAAAGCATCGAGAAAAAGATTGCTGTTATCCGTTGTCTTGGCAGCGACGATGCAAAACAGAAAAAAATGGAATACAAGGGCATTCCGTCCTGCGCAGGCGCAAACCAGCTTTACGGCGGACAATGCGCGTGCGGATTCGGCTGTCTTGGTTACGGAGACTGTCTGAAAGTCTGCCCAACCAATGCTATCTGCATGGAAACAGGTCTTGCGCATATCATTAAAGACCTTTGCACAGGCTGCGGTCTTTGTATTAAAGCATGCCCCAACAGGCTGATAACAATAGAAAACGAATCTATACCTGTTCTTGTTGCATGTATAAACATAGAAAAAGGCGCAATCGTAAGAAAAAAATGCAAATACGGCTGTATTGCCTGTACTAAATGCGTCAAGGAATGCCCCGACGGAGCAATTGTTATCGAAGATAACCTTGCAAAAATCGATTATGCGAAATGCTCGGGATGCGGAAAATGTGCTGATGTTTGTATGACAAAATGTATTGTAAAGAATAAAGTTATATGATATATTAAATTAAGGAGAAAATATGAAAAAGATTGTTTTTTTGGCAAGTTTGGTTATTGTTGCGCTTTTAATCGGATGTTCGGGTCCGTCAGCAGGCTCGCCGGGTGCAGCAGTAGAAAAGTTTTTCAACGCCGTCGAGAAGAATGACCTGCAGGCGATGGCTGAAGTAGCAACCCCGGAAACAGTGCAGATAATGGCAATGCTGGGCAGCAAAGCTCAGGGAACGGCGGCTACGTACGGAAAGATCAAAATAGTATCAGAAGACATTAGCGGAGATACCGCAAAGGTAAAAGCGTCTTTTGATAACGGAGAAGAAGCAGACATCGACCTGGTAAAAGTTGATGGAAAATGGAAAGTAAAAATATCTTTGGATAAATAAATCGCATGCCCAATGTCTCCATCCTGGGCAAAAAACTGCTGATTGGTGTTTTGCTGATACTGACTGTTATTGCTGTAATAATAGTCAGCCGGCAAAAACGCCAGGAAGTCAGCGTGCCTTATATTCAGGAACAGGAAATTGTTTCATTTTTAAAAGACGGGGACATTATTTGCAGGCTGGGCAATAGACCCTGGTCTGTCCTTTTTAAAAACCTATCACCAAACGAAAAAAGATTTTCTCATTTAGGTATAGTCAGGATCAGAGACGATGTCATCACGGTAATTAACGCCGAGGGTTTATCCATCGAAGGAAGAGACGTTGTTAACGAAGTAACCTTAAAAGAATTTCTAAAAACCGCTCTAAGCGCAGGCATTTACCGGATGCGAAACATTGAAGGTGAAAAAATATCAGATACTGCCCTGGAATACCTGGGCCGTCCCTTTGACTGGCAATTCGACATGATCGAAGATGAAAATATTTACTGCACGGAATTATTATATATTGTTTTAAAAAGACTGGATCCGGAAATAAAACTTAACACAACATGGGTAAAAGAAATAGGTAAAGATATTATTCCGCTGGATGTTTGCTCGCAGTTGGAGTATTTTGTTGAGGTTGGGTATTGGGGCGGGGAATAACAAATGTCTTACAGACTTTGTTAAAAATGTTAATGTAAATTGCTCTCCGTACAGGCACTCACGGCAGCTGGCTCAGGAGCGAATTAAAAGTGATAAGCTTAACTTGCTCTTCGTACAGGCACTCACGGCAGCGGGCTCAGAAAAAACCACAAGCATCCTTTGGATGCAGGAATTCGCTTACGAGCCTTCTTCGAAGTCTCTTCAGCGAGGAATTTCGTAAGATGTTTTTTCTGACAGAGTTTACTCTGAGCCCGCT
>WQXG01000059.1 GCA_009784975.1 Treponema sp. | reverse complement strand
CTAAATACTAACATTTTGTCCTCCTAAAACAGTTAAATTAAGCTCTTTAGCGATTTTTATCATACCGCTGTCAAATGATATTATTGGAAATCCTAATCTTTTAGCAGTTTCCAAGTAAAAAGCGTCATAAGCATAAATTTTATAGTTCCATGCGATTTCAAGTGTTTTTTCAAGATCTATTTCTACCATTTTTAACGGTATCTTTTTGAAATTCTGAATAAGTTCAATCATTTGATCTTTTGTAGTAATAATGCCTTTACGCATCATTCTTGTTAATGCATTGGCAATTTCACATGATATAATATTCGGTGACATAATTGTCGCACCTTTTGTACAATTTATAACGATTTGCGCTTCTGGTTCATCGGCAATAACTGCGATTATTGCGCTGTCATCCAATATAATATCCATAACAATAAAGATACCACGAAAAACAAAGATTATCAAGGCAAAAAAGCAAAGTCTTTCCAGACATTTATAAAAAAACCTCCCCCACGGTTACGAGTTAACTAACATAACACTCTGAAAAAGCACGCCCGAAAAGGTGAAAAGACCGTTACAGCAGCGGGGACGCGTAGAAAACAAGAGAAATTTAACCACGACACGAACCGGCGCTTTGCAGCGCCTTCACGAACCGGTTGTAAGATAGCAAACGACAAGTTCGTGAGTGTTCGTTTGGTTCGTGGTAAAAAAAAATGGAAGCAGCTTCCATTTTCCAGGATTCTCGCGGAGGCTTGACAATATCATCTTTAGAGATATAATTTATATAATGGACGAAAAATTGTATCTTGACCGTTTAGACAAGATAATCACATTATTGGAGGAAATCGCAAAACCTCCTTCTCTTGCGTCAAGAATTGTAAGTGGGATTGCTACAGGTGCTGGAATACTCGGCGTGTTAGGAATTATTGATATTTTAAAGAATTGGTTTGGAGGATAAAATGGTTTTACAATTAGTTTTGTCGATAGCCCTGATTGTTTGCAGTATTGCTTTATTTTATGCAAGTAAAAGATTAAAAAAAATCAAATAGTCCCAATTTACTACAGGGGATTTGCAAGGATTCTCGCGGAGAGCGCGGAGGAAGACAAGAGAATTAACCACGAACGACACGAACCGGCGCTTTGCAGCGCCTTCACGAACTGGTGGTTCGATATCAAACGACAAGTTCGTGAGTGTTCGTTTGGTTCGTGGTTGAAAAGAGGCGGAGTTTTTAGTACAACTCAGAATGAGAGCCGGTGCGGTAAAAGACAACTTTATTAGCCGCTTTTTCAATGCGGTAAATGAGGAGCCAGTCCGGTTCAATGTGACACTCCCACCAGTTTTTATAATTTCCATGCAGGGGATGGTTTTCGTGTTTAGGTAAAAGCTGCTGTTCATTAAGAAGCAAGCCCATAACTTCGTTGAGTTTGCTTATATCCTTGTTTTGTTTTTTCATAAGTTTGCGGTCTTTTTTAAAAGCACCATAGTATTCAGGGGTACGCACTTATTTGATTTTCTCCTGATGTTTAATCGTCTGCGTCTAAATCAGCAAGCATTTCTTCAAGATTATTAAAAGATTTTAGAGTATTTGGGATTTTGCCTGCAAGCATATCGTCAACTTCTTTAATGCCGGCTTTTGTTTCGGCATTATAGAGCGGCTCACCTGTAATGGGGTCACGGAGTTTAGCGCAAATAGGGCAATCTTCGGACAATATGTCAGCTTCCTTTTCGGCTTTTTTCTTGAGGTAGCTCACAAAATCAATAACCTGAGAGGTATAGTCTTCGGGAAGGGAATTAATTATCTTAAAAAGGTCATTATAAACATGTTTTGCAACCGGCATTTTTATATTCCTAATAGTTTGACTGATGTAATTGTAATATAAAAACAATAAAAAATCAAGAGTATATAGCCAGCCTGTTGTAGAAAAACCCAATATCCGCTAAAGTAAACCAACATGAATATCTGGTTCGCCACAAACAACAATCACAAAAGAATTGAGCTGGAAGCCATACTCGGCACAACATTAAAAATCCCCGTTCAGGAAGGATACGTCTTTAATCCCGATGAAACAGGCGATACTTTCTGTGATAATGCCCTGATAAAAGCGCGCGAATTAAAAAAACTGCTTAAAAACAAGGATGATTTTGTCATAGCGGACGATTCCGGTCTCTGTGTCGATGCCCTTAGCGGCAGACCGGGTGTTTTATCGGCACGTTACGGCGAAAAAAACGGAGTTGTACCAACAAGCCTGCAGCAAAACAGTTTGCTGCTTGATGAATTGGGAGACAACCCAATGCGAAGCGCTCGTTTTGTCTGCACGATGGTTCTTTTACTGGAAAACGACCGTTTTATAATTGTGCAGGAAACACTTGAAGGGCAGATTGTAAAAAGAGACGGTGTTAAGGGAGACGGCGGTTTTGGATACGATCCGGTTTTTTTCATCCCCGAATTTAACCGCACCCTCGCAGAACTTTCAGCCGAAGAAAAAAATATGATAAGCCACCGCGGAAAGGCAGGAAAGCTGATTGCAAAATATATATGTCAAAACTAATACTTTCATCAGAACTTAATGAGCCCCAGCTTAAAGCCGTTCGTACAATCGAAGGTCCCGTACTGATTATCGCGGGCGCGGGGTCTGGTAAAACAAGAGTTATCACATATCGCATCGCGCATATGCTGGATAAGGGAATCCCGCAGTCGGCGATACTCGCGCTTACTTTTACAAATAAAGCGGCGCGTGAAATGGAAACAAGAGTTAAAGAATTAACCAGAAAAAAAATGCAAAGCCTTACCGTTTGCACATTTCATGCCTTTGGATTAAAAGTGATAAGCGAAAATTATGAGCTTCTTGGATACAGAAAGAATTTTTCTATTTATGACGAAACAGATAAAATGACGCTTATAAAAGAATCATTGCGTGAATGTAAAATGTTCTCACCTAAAATTAACTTATACGAACTAAGCCAGTATTTTTCCAAAATAAAAACAGGTCTTGCAAAATGGACGGATGATGCAAATATGCAGTCTGTTTACGATGAATACCAGAGCGGATTAAAAATATACAATGCGCTTGATTTTGACGATCTTTTAACAATTCCGCTTGCATTATTCGAAAATCATGATGATGTTTTGCAGAAATACAGGCAAAAATACAAATATATAATGGTTGATGAATTTCAGGATACCAGTTTTCTTCAATACAGATTGATGAAACTCCTTGCAGGCAGTGAAAATGCCAAAGGAGGTCCCCACTGCTGCGTTGTAGGCGATGACGATCAATCTATCTATTCATGGAGAGGCGCTAATTACGAAAATATTTTAATGTTCGAGCAGGATTTTCCTTCACGTATCGAAATAAAACTTGAACAGAACTACCGCTCCACTACCACAATCCTTGATGCCGCAAACGGCGTAATTTCACATAACACAGGCAGAAAAGAAAAAAACCTGTGGTCTCCCAAAGAAGGCGGCAAACCAATAGAACTTTTCTATCCGGAAAACGAAAGGGCAGAAGCCGGTTTTATTGCCGATCAAATAACACAGTTAAAAATCATGGAAGGTTTCAATTACCATGACATCGGCGTATTAACCAGGACAAACTCCCTTGCGCATAATATCGAAGAGGCTTTTCTTGCAGAAAACATCCCCTACCGCGTATCGGGGGGAACCAGTTTTTTCCAGCGCAAGGAAATAAAAGATATAACTTCCTATCTGCGTATCATTGCCAACAGCGACGATGATGTCAGTCTTTTACGCATCATTAACACTCCGCGAAGAGGCATAGGAAAAACCACAATCGCTTCTTTAAATGAAATTTCCTCCAAAAATAAAATAAGCACATGGGGTTCTATTATGCGTTTAAATTACAGCCGCGCAGGAGGACAGCTTTTTCATGACAGCAAATCCGCAACAGAACTGGAAATATTTGCGGAAAAAATTGAAGGCTGGAAAACACTTTTTCTGGAACGCAAGTCACAGGATGGCAAACCATGGCGGCTTTCTCAATGTGTGCGCACATTAGTCGATGATATCGACTACTGGAGCTATCTTGTATCAGAGCACAGCAAGGATGAAAAAAAAGCCAGATGGAAATTCAGCAATATCGAATATTTTATCCGCATGATCGAATACTGGGAAAGCGATCCCGATAATCTTGACGCCGGGCTTTACCCCTGGCTCAACAGAATTAGCCTTATCACAAGAGACGACGGAGAAGACGACAATGAGGGCAAGGTCAATCTTATGACTATCCACGCCGCAAAGGGACTTGAGTTTCCCGTAGTGTTTATCGCCGGCGCCGAGGACGGGCTTATTCCCCACGAAAAAAGTATTTTGGAAGAAGAAGAAAACAACGAATACAGTTCGATTCAGGAAGAACGCCGTCTCTTTTACGTTGCAATCACGCGCGCGCGGGAAAAACTCTTCATAACAAGCGCTCAAAAACGCCGTTATCTGCAATCAGAAAAAGAATGTTCCCCCTCCCCTTTCCTTGACGAAATCCCCAAAGAGCTGATAATCTACCACGAAAAAAAATCTTCGATAGCAACCGAAGAAGAAGCCGAAAAATACATCGCCAAAATGCGCGAAATGTTTAATTGAAGATGAATTACCGGGACTGCATCATCACTTTACGAAGTGCTTTATTAATACGTGTTTGGTATCCTTTTCCCCCTGATTTATACCATGTTAAAACATCAGCATCAATTTTTATTGAAACAGATATCTTTACAGGTTCTATTTTCCAAAATTCAGAATGAACAGGCTTCATCCTGGCAATTTGTTCGGCGGTTAACTTCGGAGAATCCTCGGTATATTTAATGGGAAAATTCATTATTTCAATTAGCCGTTCATCACTTAACTTTTTTGAAGTAATCATTGTATTCCTCCTGTTCATCATTATCCGCTTGCCGGGCGGAAATTAATCTTATTCGCTCTCTGAGAGTATAAAAAGCAATTATATAAAGCACACCATTGAGACACCCAATACCATAATACCGATCCTCTTGATCGGAATGTTTTACATCATAACCTTCAAGAAAAGCAGGATCATCAAAAACCTCCAGAATTTCATTAAATGAAAAACCGTGGTCTTTTTTATTTAAACGATCTTTTTTCTCATCCCATTCAAAACGACCGTCTTCACTAATGATTGTTTTTCCCATAATTAAATATACCCTAAACTATATATATTGTCAAATATATACTAAAAAATATATCACCAAAATGCGCGAAATGTTAACCACATTCTTTCGTTTGTAAATATCCGCCATTTTTTATTAATATCCGCAGGCTATTTTCATGCAAAATTCTTTAAAAAAAAGCTAAAGTTCTTTTGCTCATTTTCCGAAAATAAGGGTGACGGATTGTGTCATTGGATGGTAATTCCGCGGTTACCTGAAAGGCTCAAACCAACCGGTTTGAAAATCTGTCAAACAGGAGCAAGGATGCTTCTGTAACAGTATCAAGGAGGATCTTATGATCATCAATCACAACCTTTCTGCGATGTTTGCGGACAGGTCCCTCAAGGTAACACAAGTTTACCTCAACAAAAACATGGAGAAACTCTCCTCGGGTCTTCGTATTAACAGAGCTGGCGATGATGCGTCAGGACTGGCGGTTTCCGAAAAAATGCGGAGCCAAATACGTGGTCTTAATCAAGCTTCACAAAACGCACAGAACGGCATCTCGTTTATCCAGGTTTCAGAAGGCTATCTTCAGGAATCCCAGGACATTCTTCAGCGTATCAGGGAACTGTCTGTTCAGGCTGCAAACGGTATTTACAGCGAAGAAGACAGGCTCTATATCCAGGTCGAAGTTTCCGGTCTTGTGGCAGAAATCGACAGGATTGCCAGCCATGCCCAGTTTAACGGCATGAACATGCTCACAGGACGTTTTGCCCGCCTTACAGGCGAAAACGTCGTAACCGCTTCCATGTGGCTCCATATCGGCGCCAATATGGATCAGCGCACACAGGTCTTTATCGGTACCATGACCGCCAAGGGCTTGGGTATCCGCCAGAGCGACGACTCCTTTATTACCCTGCAAACCCCGGATGATGCTAACAGGACCATCGCTGTTGTGGACGCAGCTCTCAAAACCATCAACAAACAGAGGGCAGATCTTGGTGCTTATCAGAACCGTCTGGAACACTCAGTTCGCGGACTTGACATCGGCGCCGAAAACCTGCAGGCAGCAGAATCCAGGATTAGGGACACCAATATGGCCAACCAGATGGTTGACTATATCAGGGACCAGATCCTGAACCAGGCTGGAACAGCCATGCTTGCGCAGGCAAATCAGAGGGCAACTTCGGTATTGTCATTACTGCAGTAATGTAGTATAATTATCTTATAGGGGAGACCTGACAACTCACCCGTGGACAAAGTTTCAGGCTCCCCTACTCTGACGTATTTACGGCACCCAAGGATTTCCTGGGTGCCGAAAGTGATCTTTGACAAAAACTCTCCTGGCAGCAGGCGTGGGACATTTCAGAACGTGTTTTTCTATAAGAAAGACCCGTTTCGTTCTGTTTGCGGACAATGGGAAAGCTCAATCTGTCGATTGGCGCGAAACTGACCCAAAAAGCCGCTTCCACGGAACGGCTCCGGCATGGATAGCCGGAGCTAAGCTAACATGGAGGGTATATTATGATTATTAATCACAACATGAGCGCCATTTACGCTGATCGTCAGCTTGGCGTAACCCAGGAAACGTTGACCAAAAACATGGAGAAATTAAGCTCCGGTATGAGGATCAACCGTGCAGGTGATGATGCATCAGGTCTTGCTGTCTCTGAAAAAATGAGAAGCCAGATTCGCGGATTGCTTCAGGCCGAACGCAATATCCAAAACGGTGTGTCCTTTATTCAGGCAACTGAAGGCTATCTCCAGTCAACACAGGACATTCTGCACCGTCTTAGGGAATTATCTGTACAGTCAGCTAACGGCATCTATTCCGATGAGGATCGCATGCAGATCCAGGTTGAAGTGTCACAGATGGTTGACGAGATTAACCGCATTGCAAGCCATGCTCAGTTTAACGGCATGAACTTGCTCACAGGTGCATTTGCATTTGATTCGCCGTCCGGCAGAATTATGCAGCTGCAGGTTGGCGCAAACATGGATCAGAGTGCAAGGATCTATGTAGGCGATATGACCGCTACTGCTCTTGGTTTGACTGACTCTCAGGGTAACGAAGGCAAACTTTCAATTGCCAGCCCCGCAGAAGCAAACCTTGCTATCGGTACAGTGGACAGTGCATTAAAGGTTGTTTCAAAACAACGTGCAGACCTTGGCGCTTATCAGAACCGTTTCGAAATTGCCGCTCAGGGCGTTGCAATTGCAGCAGAAAACCTGCAGGCTGCCGAATCCCGGATTAGGGATACAAACATGGCGTCAAAGATGGTTGACTACACAAGGGATACCATTCTGACCCAGACAGGCGCTGCAATGTTGGCACAGGCCAACCTGCGCACCCAGTCGGTGCTGCAGCTGCTTTCGTAGTTCTGCTTATTTAAAAACAATAACGATTTAAGAGGCTTCTGGACGTCGTCTTTTTATCGTTAGAATGAGAGCCGGTGAAGTTCGCGCCTTCACCGTGTTTTTCACATTCTGAGGATGTACGGTCTTTCTGCCAAGGATTGGCGGGAAGAAAAAGAGCAGGGTTAGCCGTGCTCTTCTACATGGAGGTTTAAAATGTCAACTGTAGCAAGCGTGGGATTTGTCTCACAAATGCCGCTCCCCGATTCTCTTGGGCAGCCGGCAAAATCGGAAAAGGTAAGACCCCAGGTTCAGCAAACCCAAATTGTTGATTTGGAGCGAATAGGAAACGCTCTGAGCAAAAAACTGCAATTTGTGGTGGATCACAGCTCAAACGATGTGGTTATCAAGGTAATTGATAAAGAAACCGACAGGGTGATCAAAGAAATACCGCCCGAAGAACTCCAGCGGTTACACAGGAATTTAAGAGAGGCTATAGGTTTATTGTTTAACGAAATGGTGTAACAGAAGCAAGCAGTTATAACTGCAGTTAAGCACAATCTGTAGTGGGGAGGCAGAACTATGTCCGATATTTATATTCCAGGAATCAGGAGCAGGTTTAATACTGATCAAATCGTAGAAGACCTGATGAGTATTGAACGGATTCCCAGAAACCGCGTACAAACCAACATAGACACTCTTCAAATACAAAAAAGCTACTGGCAGGAAGTAGGCCGCCGTATTAACACTCTTGCGGAAAGCTCAAGGCAGCTCTACTCTTTTCAAAATCCTTTTAATGAAAGAATCGCCCGCTCAAGCGACGATGCCGCAATCACCGCGATTGCGACAAGGGAAGCATCCGAACAATCAATGCGTTTTACAGTAAAACAAACTGCGGCGGCAGACCGTTTTCTTTCTCAGCCTCTTGACGAGAGGATGAGAATAGAAGCCGGTACCTATAAATTTACTGTCGGAACCGATGAAATTTCAATTGATTTTCGCGGCGGCACCTTAAGGGATTTTGTTGATATTATTAACCGCCGCGGGCGGGATAAAATAGCGGCTTCGCTTATTGCGGTGCAAACCGGAACAAGATCACTTTTAATCGAAGCAAAGGAAACAGGCTCCGCGAACAGGCTTGGATTTTCAGCAGATATGGCAGACCTTGCCGTTACCATCGGCATGATGGAACGCACCAACGATACGCAAAGAAGCATAACAATAAGCGATAATACCGTAAATAAAAGCGGGCAAAATGCGCAAAGTACAAAAGTAAACGACGGAGTTTTACAGGTTTCGCCTCTTTCTGCCGCTTCCCTGCCCTTAAATATGTCCATAGAAGCAAATTCTAAACTTGTTTTACGGCTTGAAACACAAACAAGGGTAGAAACAAACGATGCATTAACCGTACAGGGACCTCCTCCGGGACCGGATGTTCCGGCAGGTTCTGTAACCTACGGCGGAATAACAATAGAAAATAATCCGTCTACAGCGCCCATGCCCGAATGGCAGCCGCCTCCCGTACCTGTCCGCAGAGACGATATGTCGGTTCTATCACTTGTTTTTTCCGACGGCACTTCCGCGAAACTTCCCGCGATAACAGACTCAGGCGCATTTACTTCAAGACAATATAACCTTGCAGAAATTGCAGGCGGCAAAACAATAGTTTCAATAAATATCGAAAATGCCAACACACACCGCGAAGTTTCTGTCGGCAAAATAGAAGTATTTGACCCGGCAACAAGCGGCGGTTTACGTCCTTTAAACGCGGTTTCCTCTTCACGTGACGCAATCATTTTAATGGAAGGCATAGAAATAACACGCCCTACAAATAACATAAACGATCTTATTCCCGGCGTAACATTGAATGTCAGGGGAACAACAGACAGACCTGTAGAGCTCAATATCCGCGCCGATCTGGAAAGCGTAAAAGATGCAATAATATCCTTTGTTGGAAACTATAACCGCCTTATGGCAGAAATAAACGTGCTTACAAGAAGAGATACGCGCGTTATAGATGAGCTTACATATTTAACAGCGGATGAAGCGTCTGCAATGAGGGAAAGACTCGGTACTTTTTCCGGGGACTCCACTTTAAACAGTTTTAGAAACAACCTGCAGCGGGCAGTAACAGCTCCCTACCCTACCAGCCTTGAACGGGAACTTTCACTTCTTGCGCAGATAGGCATAAGTTCCAATGCGGAAAGAAGCAGCGGTTACGATCCGTCTCGGCTGCGGGGATATCTGCAAATAGACGAAAAAGCCCTTGATGCAGCCCTTGAATCAAAGATACCGGCGATCAAGGAGCTTTTTGCAAACGATACCACAGGCGACCTGCTCGCGGATACGGGAGTCGCGTTTAATGTGAATACCCTTCTAAGTCCTTTCACAGGAACAGGCGGCATCATTACATTAAAAACCAATACAATAGATTCACGGATTAATCAGGATGAAAGGCGCATCGCAACGCTGGATCGTCAGCTTGCTGCAAAAGAACAGGAACTGCGAATCCAGTTTGCCAGAATGGAATCGGCTTATGCCAGGATGGAACAGATGTCAAACTCACTTGATAATTTTAGTCAGCAAAATCGCGGCGGCAGATAATGGAAATAAGAATTAATGGCCAGACACTGGATGTAAATCTGGACAATGAAAAAACTGTAGGACAGGTTCTTGCGGGGCTTGAACAATGGTTATCTGATTCCGGCTATATCCTTTCACGGCTTTCGATTGACGGACAGGAAATAACGGCTTCTCAGGTAGAAGAAATATTTGTAAAAGAAATTGAAACCGTAAAAATCCTTGATATACAAACAGAAAACCTTGCCGACATTACAGCCTCCAGTCTTGTCACTCTCCTTGATGACATAAAGGAATATGAAAGCCTGGATTTTAACAATAAAACAAAATTCTTTGATACCTGGAAAGAAAGCGCGCAGGCACAGTTTATCTGCGCGGAAATAAACGATCTTTTTTCCCTGTGTACCGGCGCGTTTTCCAAAGGCGGCATAAGCGCAGAAAATCTGTATTCCATAACAGAGGAAAGAATCCGCGAGGTTAAAGAACCTGTAAATGAAATTAAAAACCTTGAAGCCTTATTAAACGAAGTATGCGAAAAACTTGTAGATCTCCCGCTGGATATTCAAACAGGAAAAGATTTAAAAGCCGCGCAAACAATGCAGCTTTTTACTTCTGTTACAGAAAAGATTTTCCGTATTTTTTATCAGCTGAATACTCAAGGGTATTTAACAGACAGCGAAGAAAATAAAATTATTGAACAAATAACGGATTTTGCCGGTATTTTAAAGGAACTGCTGGAAGCCTATGAAAAGAACGATTCTATTCTTGTAGGAGACCTTGCCGAATACGAAGCGTCTGTCAGGATAAAGAAGCTTTTTTCTGCTATTTTGGAAAACATCAGGAGTGAAAAATGATAATCAATTTATTTCCATTGCAGATATCCGCGTCAGATTTTGCCATGGATTCGTCCGTTTCTCCTGCACAGGTTGTTATTTTTATGGTAGTTTTTGCCGTTATAATCGGTATTCCCATCGTTATAAACGCATTTAAGAAAGGCGGTCCTTCGGGAACAAAAAACAAATCAGGCGGCGGCGGCGGCGGCGGATTAAGCAGCATTTTTTCCGGATTTGCCTTGCAGCGCCTTGCAAAAAATATCGGCTTAAATCATTTACAAACAAAAATGCTGGAATATGTGTTTAAAACAGATGGTGTTACAGAGCCGGAAAAATCAATCGGCAACCCTGTTCTTCTGGACCGGCATTTCAGGCGCGCCTACAGGATCATTGACCAGTCAACTGGTTCATCAGAAGAAGAAATACAGAAAAAACTTGGTATTCTTTTTTCTACCCGGAATATGCTGGAAAACAGCCCGATAGGGTCAATATCATCGACCCGTCAGTTAAAGGACGATGCTGTACTGACAATTACGTTCGGCAAGGAAAAAATTGAGGTTGTTGTGCTTACACCCAAGGGTGAAAACCTTGTTGTAGAAACGCCTAAAAATGTACTGGGCAGCCAGATAAAAATACCCCGCGGAACAAGGCTTGCGGCTGTATTTTTTACAAAGAGCAATAAAGGGTTTTCTTTTGAAACCCGCGTTGTAGGCTACGGAAGCCAGGGCGGGCACCCGACATTGCTTCTGGCGCACTCTACTCAGCTTAGGTTTTTATCGCAGCGCCGTTTCCGCAGGAAGCATGCGGTTATTGCCTGTTTTATGAATTTAGTGTATGTTGAAGGCAGCGGAAAGAAACAGCGGCTTGTCGTTGACAAACGCCGTTTAAACGGAAACATTGCAGATATATCTGTCGGCGGGTGCTCCATAAAAGCAATGGCTCCCGTACAGGTAGGGGCAAAGTTTAAGATTGAGTTTACTCAAAGAGATGAAAACGTAGCCGCGTTAGGGCAGGTTTTAAGGACAAACAGGGCAGGTATGAATACAACAATTCATATTAAATTTTTAAGAGTTTCTCAAAGGTCTATGAATATAATTAACGCTTTTGTATATGAGTATGCAAATGAATAAAAAAAATAAAAAGGACAAGTTTAAATGAAAGTTATATCCATCAAGGACATGATCAGAAAAGACGTCCCAATTTATTACCGCAGGCTTTACACAGGCGTTGCAGTTATCGAATTAAACGAAAAACCTGTAGATTTTCGCATTGATTTTTCGATTGAAACCAAGCCTACAGGGCACAAGGAAATTACAGTAAATTTTATTGATGCAATCGATTATCCTCTGATTCCTGTAAACAAGGAATTAAAACAATATATCGCCGATACGGATAATGCAGGTGGGCTTCCCGACTAATATTGTATCCAATTCTGTACAGGATACATTTGCGCTTGGACAAAAAATCTCAAATTATCTTTTTCCGTCTTCTGTTGTAGCACTTGCAGGGACGCTCGGCAGCGGAAAAACCCAGCTAACCAAAGGAATCGCCTGCGGTCTTGGAATAACAGAAAACATTACAAGCCCCACATATACGATTATAAATGAATATACAAGAGAAAATTTACCCACCCTGTACCACATTGATGTCTATCGTCTGGAAAACAGCAAAGATTTTGAAGATTTGGGCGGCATGGAAATTATTTATTCAAATGGAATCTGTATAATCGAATGGAGCGAACGTATTATAAAAATCCTGCCGGATGATACTATAAAAATCTCCCTTAAAATAACAGGTGTATCTTCCAGACTAATTCAAATTACAGGGCTGGATACAATATGAATAAAAAGAACATTCTCGCGATAGATACATTTTCATCTATACTTTCCGTTGCGCTAATGAGCAATGGGAATCTTCATTACACAGAAATTAATGAAGGCCTGAAACATTCAGAGCTTGTAATGGATTGTATAGACAGCCAGATGAAAACAGCAGGATTAAAACCCGGCGATTTGGACGGTGTTCTTTGCATGGGAGGACCGGGCTCTTTTACAGGCTTACGTATCGGTTATTCGATAGCAAAGGGACTTGCACTCTCCCTTTCCATTCCCTTTGCACCAGTGCCTACCCTGGAATGTATTTCACTACCTCCCCCCCCCTCTTCCCCCTCTTCCCCCTCTTCCCCCTCTTCCCCTCCTTCCTCCCCTCTTCCTCCGCGTTCTCCGCGCCTCTGCGTCTCAGCGAGAGATTCTTGCCAATTGGCGGTGATTGAAGCCAGGAAGAATGCCTGTTTTTATGCTTTTTTTAGGGGGGGGAGCCGGTTGACTCCTGATAAGGATGGGGATTATTCGCAGATTGCCGGGGAAATTGAACGTTTTGGAGAGGAAATTACGCTTACAGGACCGGGTTCTGCTTTACTTTATGATTTTCTGCCATTGGAATTAAAGAAAACTACAATTTTAAAGAACGAAAACAAAGGATATGCAAAGGAGCTTATTTTAGTTGCACAAAACAGGAATATATTGGATAATGTAAACAATGAATATTTATATTCGGGTCCTGAGTATATCAGGATGACAGACGCAGAAATTGATCTGCTGGAAAAAAACGGGAAATAAGGCATGAATTATATTATCGAAGAAGAATTAGAACCTATTGATGAGCCGGATGGAGAAAAAAAGAGCGCTATTTCCCAGGAAGAGACAGAAACAGAATTTGTATTGTCATCTTCCCATAATCCGTTTAAAACTTCTGTTTTTCCTGTATTGATTATAAACAAACAATTACGGATTGTTTACGCAAATGAATCCTGCGAACAGATGTTCATGGGTTTTACAAATTTGCCGGGAAAATATTTCTTTGATTTATTCGGCAAAGCGTTTGCCATAGAAGACGCGAGAAAAATCAGGGAAACCATCATTAGCGGAGGCAATGGTTTTTCATGGAAAGGCATTGCACTGTTAAAAACACGCGAAACTGTTTCCGTGCAGATCAGGGTATACATTTTCCCGCTGGAAATGGATTTAAAAGCGCCCAGCGATTTTGTCGTCATGTTCGATGACTTTACCGAAGAAAACAAAAAACTGCTTCGTTCCGTCTTCCTTTCATTGCTGGAAGCATCCAAACTAAAAGACAACGACACAGGAAAACACATCAGCCGCGTAAACGAATATTCAAAGCGTCTTTCAGAAGAACTCTACAAAATCGGCAGTTCCAAGGAAGCCCCATCTGCCGACAAATACAAACGCATAGACGCCGATTTTATCGACAACATCAGTTTCCTTGCCGCAATGCACGATGTAGGAAAAATCGGCACCCCGGACGACATTTTAAACAAGGAAGGTCCTCTCTCCGACTGGGAATGGGCAGTAATGCGCGAACACACCAAAAACGGCGCATACATCCTGTCCACCTACCCCAACCCCATGGCAAAAGAAATCGCCCTGTCCCACCACGAAAAATGGAACGGCACAGGTTACCCCTTCCAGCTCGAAGGAGAAATGATCCCCCTCGCCGCAAGAATAGTGATGATTGCCGACGTCTACGACGCGCTAAGAATGTCCCGCAGCTACAAACCTGCGTTAAGCCACGAAGTTTCAATCTCGAAAATAATCGAACAAAGCGGCACCTATTTTGATCCGCAGCTAATCGAAGTCTTTAAAACCATATCTGATGATTTTGCGAAGATTTATAATGAGTACGCGGACTAGGAGAATTACAAAACCAGGTGCCAGACACCAAATGTTGGTGACAGGCACCAGAAAAATCTCTTCGCTTTAATCGCTAACTTTTTGCGTCAAACGCTGTTTTATTTGTTCAGTTGTTAATCCCTGATCAATTAAATCCAAAACATATCTGTCACGTTGCCTGATACCTTCGTTAAGTTCTGATATTCTGTCACATTCTGCTATCAAGTATCTGTCATAGGCTAACAACTCTTCTTTATCTCTTATTATATTCGCAAAACGTTTTTCGGCTGTTTGTAT
>WQXG01000058.1 GCA_009784975.1 Treponema sp. | reverse complement strand
CCATGACTATTCTAAGCAGGGGCAATGTTGATGTTGGCATTAATATCGAAGTAAAAATAGGAACACAAATATTAAGCGCAGGTGATTTAATGGGCATGAACGAGCCTGTAACTTTTTCATGGCGTACTGTTTTAGCAGAAGATGATGTCAAGGAACTTAAAACTTTTTATGATGAAGAAAAAAAACAAATCAAGGTAGAATGGGAACTGCAGGAAGACGCTAGTCCGTTATTGTTCCTAAGATATAGAATTAACAACGATCCTATAGATTTGGCAGATATTGCCGGGACAAGCGCGGTAATAGAAAACGTCTATCCCCCCGACCATAGCGGCGTAAGAGAAGGACGATCAATAACCGGTGTGAACAGTTATTCGTTTTTTTTGGATTTTGAGGACAATACAAAAACAATAAGAATCTGGAACATACCCGGTATGAGTGCAAGCGATGCTAATCCAATAACAGAAATAAATTCACCGGCTGGTCTTGCTGCGATACCGCATGGAGCTCAAGGGCAGTATGTGCTTCTAAGAAATATTGAGATAGAAGAGCATACACCTATACAAAATTTTACCGGCAACTTCTACGGTAACGGACATACGATTACGATTAACAGTCTTGGCGGCGCGGCGATGGACAGCAATCCTTCGGATTGGGGACTGTTTGGCGCGGTATCCGGCAACGCGATAATCCGTGATTTAACGGTTGAATATGCCGACACACAGACAATCAGTAACCCCACGTCAGGCAGTTTTAACAATATCCGCGGAACAGTTATTACCGGAAGTTATGTCGGAGGCATAACAGGACGTGTTACAGGAAATACAAATATACTCAATTGTATTGTGCGTGGAGTAAACTCGTTTGACACGCTAACAGTGAACGCTTCAAGCGGCAGCCATACAATATGTTTAGGCGGCATAACAGGATATTTTGAGGGAAACGGCAAAATTGAAAACTGCCGAGCCGCGCTTTCTGTAAAATACGAAGCGAAAGACGCACACACAGGCAGTGTCTATATAGGCGGCATTGCCGGAGGAACAGATGCAGGCGGCGATGCAAATAAACTTTCCATAAATAACGGATACACTGGCGGGACAGCTGCGCAAGGACCCGATGTTACCCTTGAAAGACTGCTTATAAACAAGGTAACCATAACCGCTGATGTAATTGCCAACAAAGACATAAGAGCCGGCTCAATAAGCGTTGGCGGCGCGGTTGGCAGAAGCGGAGAGATTATTTTCAATAATTTTGTCAGTCAGCCACGGAATACGATGAATGAGGTTGAGTATATTAACGGAACAGTTTCGTTTTATAGAACTTCTAGCAATGGTAGTGGAAACGATTTTGGAGGTATTATAGGATATGCAAGAAATACGAACATTATAGAGAGCCAGTTTTACGGCAATATTGGAACAATTGATAATGCTCAAGTTTCAAGCCCTACATCTCTTGGTGGATTGATAGGTCATAATAGAGGTGCCACCGGTGTTTATTTTATAAACAACTGTACGGTACGAACCAATATTGAATATAACGGTATTACAACTAAGCGAATTGGCGGAATTTTAGGAGAGTCATATTTTTCTTCAGGCTCTTCATCAATAATTACCAACTGCTTTTTTGAAAGAGGAAATATTAATGTTAGAGGACCCGGGGGTAACGATATAGGCGGTTTCATCGGTATGATAAGTTTAGGTACTCATATATTTAACAACTGCGGCGCTAAGGAAGGGACAATAAACGTTGAACAATCAATCGGCTCAATTTCTGTTGGAGGGTTTGTTTCCACATTAAGGGGGAATATTTCCAATTGTTTCAGTAATATGGATATTATAACAAGTAGCATAGGCAGAACCAGTGTGGGCGGATTTATGGGTTATTTGTATGAAGGTACTATCAGTAATTGTTATGCATCAGGAACCGTGCGTGTCATACAAAATGATTATACTGATCATAATGTAAATGCCGGAGGCTTGGTAGGTAGAATTGGAGGTGCAGATAGAGGTGCAAATCTAGGTCCATATGCAGGTACAATAGATAACAGTTACGCTTTGGGAAATGTAATTGGTGACAAACAAAGCGGGGAAGGAAGATTGCACGCAGGTGGCCTTGTCGGCTGGAATGATAACGGAGATATAAGTAACAGTTTCGCCGCAGGGCAGGTTATCGCCCAGTCCGCATCAGATGAAGCTTATGCCGGCGGCCTTGTGGGGTACAGTACAAGAGGTACAATCAGCAACACTGCCACCTTGGGAGCAACCGTAACTGTCAAGAACGCAAGTGAAAGAGGTATTGGGCGCATTTACGGGTTTCCTGAGACTAATGTTGGCAGCAATAATTATGCGCGTAACGATATGCGGCTCGAATTAAGTAATGATTATTACACTTTTTCTTTTCCTTTCTGGGATGGCAACAGTACTGCTCCATCAACCTATTATAGATATCCTGCTGCGTCTGCTATTGGTCTTACAACCCAGCACGGCGAAAACGCTTCGTTAAGTACCTTCCATAGTCAATCATTTTGGCTAAGCGGTCTTGACAACCTTGGCGGTGATATTACTTTTCATGATTCTGAAGACGCACTCATAACAGGCGTGGCTCTCGGCACACCTATTACTGTTCGTTACAGCGGCACAGAAAATGTTACCTGGCAATGGTATATGAACGGAAGATTTATATCGAATACGTCGGGAAGGAGTACACATACACCTGAGCCAAGTTATTTAAATCCTGGAACTGGAAGTTATACGGTGATACTATATAACAGCAATTATTATCCTTTAACAAGTGCGTCTATTACTGTTGTTGCTAATTCAGGCAACCCTTATCTGACAGGTAATTTAACAATTAGTCCCAAAACAAATGTTATCGGCTCTGTTCTTACCGCCGATTACAGCGGAAATGAAGCTGTTGCTTACCAATGGCTTAGAGATGGTTTAGAAATACCAGGAGCTACAACTACTTCATACACTGTGGATTCACCCGGACGGTATACTGTAAGAGCAAGTTCCGGAACGCTTACTGCAATTACAAGCCAGAGTCTTACCTTTGCCGATAAAGATTTGGGTTTTAGCTCAGAACACTGGGATTTTAGCGGTCTTGTACGCGAAGGCTTCCCACGGCTTAGAGGAGTAAGCGGACAGTGAGTGGACGTGCGCATTAGTATCAAGTACCACTTTTCCGTGGTGTGCCTGTAGCACCGTGAGACCAAAGGGACTAGACGCTGAGCCTGTCGAAGCGTCCACTTGTGAGCCGTGAAAACGCGGCTTGTGCATAACGGCGGCTCCCCTGGATTTTTTGCTTTTCAAAAAATGTTAAAAAAGCTTGACAAATATTTAAAAATGACTATATATTAATTAAGGACATTAAAAAATGGGCAGAACAGTAATTAGTGATGATGGACGTTTTGAATGGGATGAAGAAAAGGATAGACTTAATAAAGCTGATCACGGGTTGTCTTTTTCTGAAATCCTGCCTGCTTTTGATGATCCTTACCTATTAGAATTATATGATGAAACCCATTCAACTTATGAAGAAACACGATTTAAGGGTTTAGCAGAATTACAGGATTTTATTATTCTATATCTATCTTATACTGAAAAAGCAACAGGTCGTACTAGAATAATTTCAGCACGACCTGCCGAACCTATTGAGGAGAAAGCATATTATGAATGGCGTAAAAACTTTATCGCTTGAAAGAATTGCCGAAATAAAGGCTTTTAAGAATACCTGTTTCTCTGATTGCCCTGTAATGACAGAAGAAGAACTAAGAAACCTACGCCCTAGGTATCCAGAAAATTTTATACAAGAAAAACAAACCGAAAAGCTTTCTTCAAAAATTTCTGTTAGCACTTTATCTTAAATAAAATAAAAAAAACTGTCCCAATTTGCCACTTTTCAGAGGGAAGAATTTTTACCACGAACCAAACGAACGAACACGAACGGGGGAAGAAAAATTGCTAAGACTCTCGCGAAGGCGCTGACCGCAAACCAAAAGTTTAAAGGAGGTAACTTTGCCGTATAGTGCCTGTTACTGTTTCCACTTTTTCAACAATACCAAGCAACGGGAAGGCGGGGCAGCCTGCGGGCGCAGAAAAACATCTTCCGAAGTTCTCCGGCGGAGAGACCGAGCGTAGCGAGAGGCTCATAGCCGGGCTCTTGAGGAGTTTTTCTGCGCCCGCAGGCTGCCCCGCCTTCCCGAATCCTTTGAATTGTAAAAAAAGCTTAACATAAATCAAAAACCCCCTGCCCCCTGCCTCTTGAAGAACACGCATTTTTCCTATACCATTAAAACAGGAGATAACCATGCTGCTTTCTGAATTGGGCGCGCCCGTTAACGATTTGTTTAAAAAAATTAATGAAACCTGGAGGCGTCTTTGAAGATGCTTCCTTTGCGCAGAAAATAGCGGAACTTGAGGCGAAGACTGCCGAGCCGGGTTTCTGGAATGACTCGGAAAATGTCGAAAAAACAATGGCTTCTTTAAAGGGGCTTAAAAACCGGTATGAGCCGTGGAAAGCGCTTTGTGATGAAATTGCCGATTTACAGACGCTTTTTGAGCTTGCCATGGAAGCCAATGATGAAAGCGAAAGTTCCGGTATCGAAAACTCCTTAAAAAAATTGACAGCCCGCTATGAAAAACAAAATATTTTTGAGCTGATGGCGGGCGAAATGGATAAAAATGCCTGTTTTCTTACCGTTCATTCGGGAGCAGGGGGGACAGAAGCCTGTGACTGGTCGCAGATGCTTTACCGTATGTATCTGCGCTGGGCTGAACAAAAGGGTTTTACCGTAGAAGAAGTTGACAGACAGGAGGCGGAAGGGGGGATAAAATCCGCTACCTGCAAGGTGGAAGGGGACTATGCCTACGGTTATTTAAAGGGCGAGTCGGGCATTCACCGGCTTGTAAGGATAAGCCCGTTTGATTCCAATGCCCGCAGGCATACATCGTTTGCATCGGTTTACCTTTTTCCTGTTATTGATGATACAATTGAAGTAGAAATAAAACCTGAGGATTTACGCGTGGATACCTACCGTGCGGGAGGGGCAGGAGGTCAGCATGTTAACAAGACGGACAGCGCTGTGCGATTTACGCATCTGCCCACGGGGATAGTGGTTGCCTGTCAGAATGAACGCAGCCAGATAAAAAACCGAGCGATTGCGATGAGCATACTTAAAGCGCGGCTTTATGAACATTACAGGCAGGAGAAAGAAAAGGAAAACGCGAAATTTTCACAGGAGAAAAAAGATATTTCCTGGGGGAATCAAATCAGGTCGTATGTGTTTCAGCCGTATACAATGGTAAAAGATTACCGGACAAAGGCGGAAAAAGGGAATATTCAGGCAGTGATGGACGGCGATATTGACCCGTTCATCGAAGAGTATTTAAGGTTTGCATGGCAGAACCGTGAATAAGAGAGGAATATTTTTGAAAAGGGTTGTATTTGTAATTTTTCTTTTTATCTTTTTTTGCGCGCAGCTGTTTGCGTCAGGAAAAAAAGATGAGACAGCAGTTAAAACATTAAATGATGAATGGGTATTGTGCATTACAAATATTGACGCCGGCACTTTGGGCGAAGGTAAAACAATTATAGTAGATTTTATATTAAAAGAAATAGTCGAGCGGCTTAATGCAATTGGGCATCGCACCCGTATATCTGTCGAATATGACTACTATGAAGAGTTTGCCTGGGCAGGCGCCCGTTCAACGGCGGCAAGAGCGCTTTCCGCAAAAATGGAAGAGCGTTCCAGATTGATTTATCAGGGGGAGCCGGGTTGGAGATACCGGCAGAATATAAAAAAAATTGATGCTGATTTAGTCAAGTTAAGAGACAATCTTGATGAGATAGATAAAAACGCTCCTCATATAAATAAACTGCCCGCTTTTAAATTAACAACAGGTAATCTTGAATTAAACTTTCCAACTCCGCCTCTTGCAGGCGGCGAAGCCAGATTTTGCACCGCTCAAAGGGCAGATGCGTTTCTTTCCGGCACCATAATTGATTTTTACGGAAGATATTTGTTATCTGTAAAACTTTATACAGTTTATACCAGGTCTTTTATTTGGGAAGACAGTGTTATATTTTCACATAACGATCTTGATGAAGCGATAACAGAACTTACACGGAAAATGATCATCGTGCTTTCCGGTAATGAGCCTGCTGCCATTGCGATAACGGCTGACCCTGAAGAAACATTAGTGTTAATTAACAGGGCTTTTGCGGGCAGGGGAAGCGCAGAGTTAACGGAAATTCCGCCTTCTACAGTTACAGTAACGGCTTCCGCTCCCGAATATGAAAGTATCAGTTTTGAAACTGAACTAAACGCCGATGAACTTGCTATTATTAATTTATCTCTTACCCCTATAAGATATGTTAATATGGATATTTTCGCAGACAGAAGCGGCAGGGTTTACCAGGGCGCTTTATATGTGGGGGAGGCTCCCTTAACGCTGCGCCTGCCTGTGGATCAGCTTGAATATCTGGAATTCGATACTCAAAGTTCGTACAGGGGAACAATAGTTTTTAAAACTCCGGATAATTCTGATTTTATTACCAATGCGACAATTAACACCAGAGTGCTTCCCAGAAGAGGCACTGTAGACAGGGAGAGGCGTGCTTTTTACTGGGCTTTCGGCACAGCGTGGGTAACAGGAATTGGTGCATGGATTGCGGATTATTCGTTTAAGGGTGTTAGCAGAGCTTTTTTTAATCAATATAACGCTTATGGTTCTGTAAATCAGGGATTGGCAGATGAATACAGGATATGGAGCGGTATAAACATTGGAACACTAATTGCTTTTGGAGCTGCTGCCGCGTATACCGTTTACCGCGCGGCAAGATATATTTATTTTGCTAACAGGCCTTCGACACCCATTGTTGTGCCTAAAGCTTCCGAAGTATCAGGCGGTGAATAAATGAAATTCGGCGACAGAATAAAAAGCTTTTTTCTTGGTAAAACCAATATAGACGAACAGGTTATAGATGACCTCTGCGATCTTTTAATAGAAGGTGATTTTGGCGCCGCGCAGGCATACAAGACTGTAGAATTGTTAAAGGACAAATGCAAAAAAAACGAGGGCAGCATACCGCAGATACTTGCGCAATTACTGGAAGATGAGCTTGGTAAAGCAAAAAATGCCTCTGTGCCGCAAAAAGAACTAACCGCGATTTTGCTTTTGGGAGTAAACGGCGTTGGTAAAACCACAACCGCGGCAAAACTCGCAAATCTTTATTTTACCCAATACAATAAAAAATCGATTCTTGCTGCTGCCGATACTTTCAGGGCGGCGGCTATTGATCAGTTAAAAATTCACGGGCAGAATTTAAATATGCGCGTGGTTGCGCATAAGCAGGGAGGAGATCCGGCAGCGGTGGTTTATGACGCGCTGGATGCAGCCGGCGGTTCGGGTATTGTTATTGCTGATACGGCGGGAAGAATGCATACAAAGACAGCACTTGTAGAAGAACTCCGTAAAATTGACAGGGTAGTGGAATCAAAAGCCAAAAACGATATTAGTTATCTTAAATATCTTGTATTGGATGCAACAACAGGAAGAAACGCTTTTGCGCAGGCGGAAATATTTCATTCTGCCGTAGCGCTTGACGGAGTAATACTGACAAAATACGATTCAAGCGCAAAAGGCGGAGTTGTTTTTTCTCTTGCTTCAGAGCTGCAGCTTCCTGTAGTTTATGTCTGCACAGGGGAAAAATATACAGATATTGAACAGTTTAACCCGAATAAATTTGCAAGGGAGTTTGCGGGAATTGCTTAAAAAAATAATACCTTTAACTGTTTTTGTTTTACTTCTCATGTTTGCGGGTTTTATTGCCCTGACGCAGGAACTGGATGAAACATTAACAGAAGAAGAAGATCAGGAAATTGAAGATATTATTGCCGAAGAAGAAGAAGAGGAAGATACAAAGCAAGGGATAGGATGGATTAGGCCAATCAGATGGTTTCGCTCAAACGCGGGAGGCATGGCGCTGGAAGAAGCGCATTCACGGTTTGTAGCTTTGCGTTATGAATACGCTCTTGCCATTGATTCCGCGCATCATGACGAGCTGCCAGAAGATATGCTTGAATTTTATATAGGCGAGCTGTTTCCTGAAGTTCGGATGTTGTACAGAAATACCAAATTGATTAGGACGCAGTGGATATTAAGAGACGAAAAAGGGACAACAAGGGTAAATGCGGTTTTTATTGAACCAAAAGAAGAGCCGCCGTCAATAATTGAGTATACGCAGGAAGAACCTGAAATAGAATATGAAGCAGAAGAAGAACAGGAAATAATAGCAGAACATCCGCAGGAAGAGCCTGAAGAAATCGTTGTGCATCCCGCAGAAGACAGGGAAGAAGATACGGAAATAGCAGCCGAGCATCACGAAGAAGAAGTTATTGAAATTGCAGAAGAAACAAAAACAATTATCGTAATCGAAGAAAGCGCTCCGCAAGTGCCGCAAATATCGGGATTTATCGAATTATTCGATGAAAACTCATTTTTAACAACAGAATACAGATTTTATGTAAGCGGCAATAAGCTAAAAATAGAATACGAAGTTAATAAAAATCTGCTTATTGGAGCCAGGTTTTTTATTTGGGAAAATGATGATTATGTTTTATCTTTTAGGGATTTTTACAGATATAACCGAGCTTTGTCGCTTAGATCTGTTGAGCGGGTATTTTACAGGGATATGACAGTTCCTGTTTTAATTGCTTTTCCAAGGCATTTAATGGATGCGGTTAAGGATGATTTTTTAACGGGACAGAGAATAAATGTATATCCTGAATTTTTCGGCGATATTTTTCTTCATATAGATTCAAGGATTGTTTTTAACAGCGATGAAAGAGGCAGAACGCTTAAACAAACTTTATATAACGACAGAGATGAAGTAATCTGGGTAATTGACAATATATGGCAGGGAGATCGTATAGTTTCTACAGAAATGACAGAAGGGAATACAATACTTTTAGCAGAATTTGAATATGATTCAAAGGGAGATAAAATACAGGAAAGGAATTTCCGCAATGGTAATCTGGAACGGATTGTTTATACAGAAAATAAAATCGATATAGAGGAACTTTATTTTAATAATATACTGGTACTTAGGGCAGTCTGGGAAGACGGCAGAAAAATTTCTGAAACAAGGATGAGATAATTGAAAAAAAACTGGATATTTTTTGTTGCATCACGATATATTTTTAAAGGACGCGGAAATTCGCCTGTATTATCCGTTTTGGGGATAGCTTTCGGCGTACTTGCGCTTATCGTAATTATTGCCGTTATGAACGGGTTTCAGCTTGGCTTTATCGAAAGTATTCTGGAAATATCTTCGTATCATCTGCGACTTGATGCTGTTCCGCAGGAAAAAGCCGCAGAGCTTTCAGATTATATGATGTCGGTTTCCGGCGTAAGAACGGCAGTGCCGTTTAAGGAATTTCAGGCTCTTGCAAGGGGCAGAAGATCAGGGCAGCATGCGGTCATTGTAAGAGGACTTGGTGAAGATACTCTTGTTATAGACAAAATGATGGAAAGCAGGCTGGATTTTGAATCGGGTTCTTTTAATATTTCCAATCCGGGTTCTGTATTGCTGGGCGCGGAACTTGCCCGCAAGCTCGGCGTTGGAATGTCGGATACGATTACTTTATTTTCCATCACCGGTATTTTATCCGCAGAAGATGAAGCCGGGGTAGAAACATTTACGGTTAGGGGAATATTCAGAACGGGGTATTATGATTATGACAGCAATTGGGCGTTTATCAATATAAACAGCGTGCCTTTGCTGGATAACGAAAGTAATTTAATTCTGGGAATAAAACTTGAAAATCGTTTTCATGACAGGTTTGCGCTGGATCAGGCTGTAAAAAGAATGCCGGATGATTTTAAAGATATAAAAATATCAAGCTGGCGGGATTATAACCGTTCATTTTTCGGCGCGCTTAGAACAGAAAAACTTTTTATGTTTATACTTGTAGGATTGATTTTTATTGTTGTTGGACTAAATATTTTTCAGGCGCAAAGAAGGGCAGTTCTTCAGAGACGGGAAGAAATCGGATTATTGCGCGCTGTAGGCGGAACACAAAGATCGGTGCGGTTTGTATTTATACTTGACGGCGCGATAACAGGTTTTACAGGAGCGGCTATCGGGCTTGTTTTGGGGCTTTCGATTGCGTCCAATATTCCGAAATTCTTTTCTTTGGTAGAAAATATAGTTAATGCGTTTATAAGCGTAATTAATACAATAGCAGGTTTTTTTGGATTGGGCTGGTCAGAAAACTTTTATGTTTTTTCGCCCGCTGTTTTTTATATAAAGGAAATACCGTCAAGAATAATTCCGCATGAAATAATAATTATTTTTATGTTTGGTTTTTTATCTGCGCTTGCTGCATCATGGTTTGCATCAAGAAAAATATCAAAAATACAACCGGCGGAGGTGTTGCGTTATGAGTGATATTATGTTAAAGGTGTCCAATATTGTTAAAAATTATATTTCCGGCGCCGAAACGCTTCATATTTTAAAAGGAATTAATTTTGAAATAGAAAAGGGTTTGTCTGCCGCTATAAGGGGTATAAGCGGAAGCGGTAAAAGCACTTTGCTAAACATTATAGGCGGTCTTGATCGCACAGATGAAGGAAAAGTATTTATAGGAGGCGATGAAATTACATCTCTTTCTGAAAAGGAAATTTCCATGTACCGCTCCAAAAAGGTAGGTTTTATTTTTCAGTTTCATTATCTTTTAAAGGATTTTACCGCTTTGGAAAATATTATGCTTCCCTCCTACATTGCCGGAATTAAGAAAAAAGACGCCTATGACAGGGCACGATCACTTTTGGCTGATGTTAATCTGGAAGACAGGGCGCATCATTTTCCGTCTCAATTATCCGGCGGGGAGCGGCAGAGGGTAGCGGTAGCGCGTTCAATGGTAAACGATCCTTCCATTATTCTGGCAGATGAGCCTACAGGAAACCTTGATCCGCAGAACAGCGAAATAGTAGCAAGCCTTTTATTTGAAGGCGCTCAAAAAAGAGGCAAAACATTGATTGTTGTTACTCATGATAAAAAAGTGGCAGGCAAGGCATCGGTACAGCTTGTTCTGGAAAACGGACAGTTAATAGAGGAATCATTTTGAAAAGTAAAGCTGCTTTTTTTATTGCATTAAGATATTTATGGGCAAGAGCGCATGAAGGCGGACGTTATCTGCGCGGGGCTGCCGCGGGAATAGCTGTAAGTTTAATTCCCATAATTGTTACGCTTATTGTGGCGGACGGTATGATAAGGGGAATCATCGATCGTTATCTTGAAGTTGGAACAGGGCATCTTCAGGTTTATGAAATAATGAGTTACGGCGATACAAATCTTGTTAACAGAATAAAAGAGCTGGATTTTGTAAGAGGAGTATGGCCTGAAAAAAGAGGAATGGGTGTTATTGCCGGAAGAAGCGGAAGAACAGGCGTTACGGTACGTTCTATCGACCCTTCGTTTTGGGATGATCCGGGCAGCTTGGAATATTTAAAAATAATTGACGGCATTAACAAACCGGAAACTGACCGCGATATTGTTCTGGGTCAGACACTTGCAGAAAATATCGGCGTGCGCGCGGGTGATACTGTGCGCTTAATGACTTTAAGGGACGGAGATTCGGGGCGGCTAAGCCCAAGGATGGCAACTTTTACCGTTAGGGGCATTTTATCATGCGGTTATAATGAACTTGACGCGTTATGGTGCATTATAAGCTACGAAGGCGGAGAGCGTGTTTTTACTTCGGACAATACCCAGCAGAGCATAATTATAAAAACAGACGATCCGTATAAAAATATAGATAATTATTCATGGGAAATATACATTAAAGCGGGAAGCAATTACAGCGTTTACACATGGAAGGATTTACTGCGTTCCCAATACAGTTCCTACGAAACATCAAGACAAATTCTGTTATTCATAATGACACTGATCGTGATAGTAGCCGCTATCAATGTATCTTCCGCTACAAGCATGCTGGTTCTGGAGCGCCAGAGAGACATTGCCGTTTTAAAAGTAACAGGCGGCAGCGTTATGGGCGTAACCGGTATTTTCCTGTGGGGCAGTTTTTTAACAGGGCTTGTCGGCAGCATTATCGGCATCACTTTAGGTTTGCTCATTGGTGTAAACATCAATTTTTTAATCAGATCCCTGGAAAAATTCTTAAGTTTCTTTACGGGTTTATTCAAAGGGGAAGAAGTAAAAATACTTGATCCCGGCTTTTACCTGGAAACAATACCCATCATCGTAGACTGGAATATGGTATTCCTGATAGGTCTTTTCGCGATTATTTGTTCAGTAATAGCCTCCTGGATACCCGCTATCCGGGCAGGCAGGCTAAAGCCAATGGAACTGCTCCGCAAGACCTGAGGCGCGGAGAAGATGTGGGGAAGATGTTGGGAAGACTCTCGCGGAGACGCGGAGGAAGAGTTGGAAAGACTCTCGCGGAGACGCAGAGGCGCAGAGGACGCAGGGGAAGAGGGGGAAAGAGGGGGGTGTTCGAATTCTTACCCTTATTCCTAATAATATGTGACAACTAACATATCATTCTAGGGTTATAGAGAAAGATTTCGGACATAAACTCCTCTTCCTCTTCCTCTTCCTCTTCCTCCGCGTCCTCTGCGCCTCTGCGCCTCCGCGTGAGTCTTGGCAAATGACTTGTTGGCAAAGCCCCTTGACAGAAGGTTTAATAAATTGTATGTATAAGTAAATCATGTATTAGGAGTTTATATGAAAAGATTTATACTACTGCGGAATGCGGCAATTATCGCTTTTGCGGCGATTTTCGGGTTTGCAATGATGTCGTGTGATGACAATGGAAATGGAAACGGTGATCCGGCAACAATTACTATCGAGGTTTACGGAACTCCACAGGTCGGAGACTATATAGAGGTTTATGAAGATGGAGATTTTTCAGGTGATTTATTATGGCAGTCCTCTGACAGCGATAATCCTTTCGATTGGCAAGACGATGATACAGTTGTAAACGAACAAAACAAAGTATTGCCAGGTGCAGAAGATAAATTCATACGTGCAAAACGCATGGATGCAGATAATAATGATTGGGTTTACAGTAATCATGTGGGTCCGTTTGGTTCGGATCCTTGTTTGGAGCATGAAGATGCTACAATAACAGTTACCGGGCTTGGAGCTTATGATGGAAAATGGGCGTGGATTACATTGTATGAAATTATCTATACCAGTCCTTTATTCTATGATGGATATGTACAAATTAGCAGTGGTTCAGTCGATTTTGAAATAGAATGTATGAGATGTAATGAGAAAGGCTTTGTGCCTGGAGATTATAGAGTAACACTCTTAATTGTAGATTATGATGATAATAATAAGTTATTATATGTCGGCGATATAGAATCCATAAGCATTGATGATGGTACAACTATGGATTTCAGCGAATTTGAAGAATTAGATCCCTGTTCGTATCATGCACAGGCTACAATAACAATTACCGGGCTTGGCGAATATGATAGCGAATATGCGCTTATTGTATTAAGTGCTGATATAGATGGCGATAGTGAATTCTATAGTAATTGGACAGTAATTAACAATGGTTCGGTCGAACTTGTATTACGTTGTTGGGAATGTGAAGAGCCGGGCTTTGAACCTGGAAATTATTTTGTAATATTCACAATTGAAAATATAAGTGACGAAACATTATATCTTGGCTTTATAGAATCCCAAAATATAACAGGTAATATAACCTTCACTCTTAGCGACTTTACAGACCTGGGAGATACAGAACCAGAGCCGGGAACATTAACAATTACCGGGCTTAGTGCATTTGCAGGTGCTGGTTTTTATATTGCCGCAATTGATATTGATTCCGAGACCATTCTTGCGGCAGAGAACGTTTTCATCGATAGTCCTATGGCAGGTAATCTTGTTGCAGTAGGCGTAGAAATCGAAAACGGTTCAGTAACCTTGCCGGTTTGGGAAATAGATGGTCCATATTTAGGTCCTAACGGAAATGATTATGAATTGGATATATTTGGTTTCAGCGAAAGCGGCGAGATAACATTTTCGGTTGTAATTTGGGAAGGATCACCAGGTTTTCCCGCAAGCGGACAAGGCGGTGATATTACAGAAATAACATATGGAACCGTGACTGTAACATTCGAAGATGGAGTTGGTACAGGTGTGTTTGTTGTTGCAGGCGGGCAGGAGCCTAGCACCTTAACTATCACAGGGCTTAGCGAGTATCAAGGAAGTTATATTTTCGCTTATGCATACGATGGTGATGAAGATGTTCCCCTTGTTTTTGCAGCCGAAAGTATTGGTGTTGAAAGCTGGGGTGGGGAAGAAGTTATAGTATATGGCGGTTTTATCTCTGGTAGTACGATTACATTGCCGGTTTGGGATGTAACTCCTACAGGCGATGGTGATGGTATGGATACCCCATTTGAATATGATTCAGAATTTTTCACAGGTAATTACACTGGAAATTTCAGAATTATTATTTGGGATGGTTCAGATGAGATATGTAAAACAGGTATGTTGTGGCAGATGTCTTTTACAAACGGACTTGCTGAAGTAACATTCGAAGACGGATTATCAACCCCAGTGCTCTTTGTACCTGCAGAAGGTTAACTGAATTGGTAGCAGCTACCTATTTGGGAATTTGGTAGCTGCTATCACTTTGGAAAATTGTTAGTTGAAAACCTGTACGGAGTGGGATTGATTCTAGCGTTTATGGGATTTGTTTGTGGTAGCAAATCAAATTTCTTGTTTTAACCGCAGTTTGATTTCTTCAACCGTAAGCCCCTGATCCAGTAATTCCATAAAGTATTTGTAGCATTGCCTGATACCTTCGTTAAGTTCTGATATTCTGTCACATTCTGCTATCAAGTATCTGTCATAGGCTAACAACTCTTCTTTATCTCTTATTATATTCGCAAAACGTTTTTCGGCTGTTTGTAT
>WQXG01000057.1 GCA_009784975.1 Treponema sp. | reverse complement strand
TGAATGCCCCGATTAAGGGCTGTTTTCTGCTATTTTATTGACAAAATTGATGTTTTCTTGGTACTATTTCAGTACAGGTGTATTCTTGTGAAAAAACTGCATGCATAATTTAAACGTTGGTTTATTTTAAGCATAAAAGGAGATTTTATGAAAAAAGCATTTAAACTTTTCGGGACTATTGCTTTAATTGCAATAATCGGATTCTCAATGGCCGCTTGCGACCTTGACCTTGACGACCTGAACGGTGTTTGGCAGACAAGTGGAGGGTGGCGGGTAACCATTAGCGGCAGTACCGGCATTGTTAACGCTTTTGGTAGTGTAGGTCCATTGACTCAGGATGCAATAAACAAAGGTTATATTTTAATTGGTTCCACTGATATTCGATATATAACAAAAACGAGCGATTTAACATGGTCAGGGCAAGTAAAGGTTGTTACTTACACAAACAATCCTAATGTTGCTACAGGCACAGACTGGATAAATTGTACAATAGTCATGAGTGCAGACAGACAAACCATAAATGTTAATTATGCAGTAACAGCGGGCGCTGAGACTCAGGTTTTTACACGGCAGTAAAAAACGTAATTTTTCTGGTGCCTGTCACCAACATTTGGTGCCTGGCACCTACTAAACACCCTTTGAAATTCTCTAACAAATATGATACAATAGTCTTACATGGAGATAAAATGACCAAACTGGAATACACATTTAAAACTGATACTCTTTTCAAAATGCTGTTTGTAAAGCACCCCGACCTGCTAAAACAGCTCGTATCAGAACTTTTAAAAATCCCTCTAAAAAGCATAGAGCAGTTTGAAATCAAGAACCCTGAAATGCCGCCAGAAATTATGGGGGACAAGTTTTGCAGATTGGATATAAATATGACCGTTAACGGTCAGCTTATTGACCTTGAATTACAGGTAAGGGATGAAGGTGACTACCCTGAAAGAATCCTCTATTATTGGGCTAGAGAATATTCATCATCGCTTCCTGCAAGCGGGAATTATGTAAATCTGCCGCGCACAGTAATAATCAGTATAATTAACTTTAATCAGCTGGATTGTAAGGAATACCATTCAGAATTCCGCCCGCTGGAAATAACCAGACACGAATTATTAACAGATAAAATGTGCCTGCACTTTTTTGAACTAAAAAAACTGCCAGCCAACATCGACCCAGAAAATATGTTATTACTATGGCTGTCGCTATTTAAAGCAGACACATTAGAAGAACTTGAGAAAATAAAAGCAATGGAGGTACCCGTCATGGAAAAAGCCATTAACGCCTATCACAGCGTTACAGTATCCCCCGAGTTCCGCAATTTGGAAAAAATGCGCGAAGATGCCTATTATAATAGAATTGCTGCTTTGCAGAATGCAGAAAAGAAAGGAAAAATAGAAATAATTGAACTTTTAAAAAGCGGTAAATCTCCGGAAGAAATTATCAAAGAATACGAAAGCTAAAGCTTAACAATATTTTTTTACAGGTCAGACATCAAATGGCGGTGACAGGCAATGCGGGGAAGCGCATTTTCATTCATTGACTATTGCTACTTTGTGCGTTATATTTAACCCATACGGAGGTTTGCCATGACAAATCATGCAGCTTTAATGAAGGAAATAGAAACACTTCCGCCATTTTGTTTAGGCGAAGTGATAGATTTTGTTGCTTGGATAAAACAACGAAAATTAACATCTGTATCGAAGTCTCAATTTCCTGGAACCGCCAACGAGACCCGAACGAGTCGAGTTTCCCCTCCGGCAACAATGTTAATGAGCGAAGCTTCGTTGGCAAAAGACTGGAACACACAGGAAGAGGATAAAGCATGGGCAACTTGCTACTAAAGTAGCTTGTAAAAGGTGATGTAGTTGTCATTCCATTTCCTTTTACCGATCTTTCAGGCGCTAAAAAGCGTCCGGCGTTTGTAGTAGCCGACCTGCCGGGTGATGATATAATAGTTTGCCAAATCACAAGTAAATCCAAATCCTTTCCTTATGCGCTTTCCGTAGAATCGTCTGATTTTGCTACAGGCGGACTGCCTGTTGACAGTTACATTCGCCCAAATAAAATATTCACCGCCGACAAAAATATTATCCTATCTGTCGCCGGACATCTTAACGATACAAAAACCAACGAAGCCGTTAATTCGATTATCACGATTATTAACAATTAAAAATTAACAATTCTATCGTTCTCAGTCTAAGCATTGTTTTCAACACAGATTAGGCTCTTCTGGTGCCTGTCACCAACATTTGGTGTCTGGCACCTTTGGGTGACGCAAGTGCAAGTAACTATTGTTTTTGTACAGGCACGGCGGGCTACGGGATGTGATTTTTAAGTAATTGTGTTAATTTGAAATCCATGCGTACAGGCGCTTGCGGCAGCGGGATCAGAAAAAACATCTTCCGAAATTCTCTGCTGGCGAGACCGAGCGAAGCGAGAGGCTCAGAAGCAGGCTCCTGAGGGGTTTTTTCTGAGCCCGCTGCCGCAAGCGCCTGTACGGAGAGGTATCAAATTAATATTTGCAAACCCTAATACAACAGCCTATCCAGCTCAAGCTGCGCGCTGATATTAAGCGGATCCAAATCCAGAGCATAAAGCAGCACACGGATCGCCTCGCTTGGGCGGGAGAGAGAAATAAAACATCTTGCGATGCGCTGCTGGATGCGGGATGCTGTTTTTTGGTTTTGGGTGAGCTGCAGTTTGGAGGCGGCAAGTTCGTATTGTAAAAGCGCGCGGGAAGGGGAGCGGTACTCTTCATAGATCCTGCCAAGATTGGCATTTGCAAACCAGAATGAATCGTCCGGTGTAATTGAAAGCAGGATGTTTTCCGCTGCTTCAAGATTACCTTCGTTCATTAAATAAATGGCTCTGTAAACATTTACCCATTGGCTGGCAAAAGCCTGAAGTTCAAACCTGTCAAGGAATACGGGGATTTCATCGAAACGGCGCTGGAAAAAGAAATGCCAGGCTGCCCATTTGTACAGGTCTTCGTTTTCTGAATGACGATCCAGAAGCATCCATGTTTGCGCTATTTGGCGATCTAAGCCCCATTCGCGGGCATAGCGCTTGCAAATTTCAAGATCGATATACGGAAAATTGGATGGTGAAAGATTTGAATTTGATTGCAAAATAAAAGCTGCTCTTGGCATTTCGTGAAGACGGCTGTAACGGATAAGTCCGAATTGACGGGCGTTTATATTTGATATATTTTCGATGCTGTTAAGCTTTTCAAGATAAAGATGAGCCTGTACAGGTTCAGTTACAGACAAATTGTATAAACTGGTTTCTATAAGAGGCTGGTCTGACTGAGACAGCATCTTCCAGATAGATATTGCGCTGTCGTGAAAACCGGCAAGATAAAGAGCATCTGCCTGCCTTGCATAGGAAACCTCGTCATTTAATAAAGAGAAAAGTTCCGCGCTGCGGATAATATCTCCAAAATCATAGTGATAATCCGCGGCAAACTTAAGGGCGTTGGACGTATGTTCCAAAGAAGGTTCCCTGTTAAGCAGCATCTGGATATCAAACATTGCGCCGCGGAAATCAGAGCGCATAATTTTTAAGATAGCAAGGTTAATGCTGATTTCTTCGGTTTCGCAGGAAATATTATCAGGTATAAAAAGATTGGCAGTTTGATAATTTTTAAAATCACCCAATATTACATGAAAACCAAGGCGTGTGGAATTAAAATCTGTTATTAAGGGGAGCCATTCGCGCAGCCGGTTTTCATTTTCCCTGTTTATGGCAGTGTTTTTTACAAGAGCGCCGCAGGCAAGTAATATAATAGGCTGGGATAAAGGATATTGCGCTAAAGCATTGTTAATGGATTTATGATAATTGGAAAGAGAAGGAGCATGGACTAAAGAAAGGGACCTTCGGCGTTTTAGTACAGACAGCCATGCCTCTACGCTAATGGCGTTTTTTTCAAGGCGATCAAGCTGCTGGTTAAGGTAATCATATTCTCTTTCTGTGCCGAATATTTCCAGGAGGGCAGCATCGTATTCGCGCAAAACTCTGTAAAAGCTGTCCTGTACACGGGATGTTTTTGCGCCGCTTCTTTCTGCCAAAAAGAAAAATATTAATGCTGATGCTGACAGGATTAAAAGAATTAAACCTGCCAATAATGTTATGCGCAAAAACCTTGAGCTGTTCATGGCGAATATGGTTTTCCATCCAGTGATTTTCTGATACTGTCCAAAACACCGTTAACAAATTTGTATGAATCGTCAGTGCCGAATTCCCTGCAAATGCCGATTGCCTCATCTATTACAATAGATGGCGGAAAATCACTTTGGTACATAAGCGTATACGCTGACATTCTTAAAACCGCAAGATCTACGCGGTTAAGGCGGGAGATATCCCAATTTTCAAGATGCTTTTTAATTTGGGAATCAATTTCTGTTATATTTTCTATAGCCCCTGCGACAAGCATTTTGGAAAAAACGCTCATATCTTCTTCGAGCGGTTTATCTTTTTCCAGCCAGGCGAAAGTTATAAGCTCTTCTACAGGAACGCGCTGTAATGATGCTTCCCAGAAATAAAGAGCCTGAAACGCAAGAATGCGGGCTTTCCGCCTGGATGCCATTTTTTTACCATCTTATGTTATTTTCAAAAATTTGAAACGATCTGCCTGTTCTTAATTCTGCAACCAGTTCCTGGCTTGCCTGCGCTCTTGCCGCCTGCAATTTTTGATTTAACATAGCATTGTGAATATAGGCTCTTACAGTTACCTGTGTTCCGGGCTGAATGATATCGTCCAGTTCAAGGTTTGTCTGCGGATAATATTCTTTTATGTTGATTATCTGAAACCCCTGCGTTCCCTCAATTATTCTGGAAACCTGTCCTACCCTTAAGGCGAATGCGGAATTAATAAAATCCTGACCTAAAACATTTCTGGCTTCCGGGTTTCTTGGAATATAACCAAGGTTTCCTGCCTGATAACCGGAGTCCGGCCTAACGCTGCGCGCGGCAACCTGATCAAAACCTTGAGCATTTATTTCCTGAAGCAGCCTGTTTGCCAATTCCCTAGCCCTTGTTCTGGAAGCAGAATCCGGTCCGTAAGGAACCTGTATCATGGCGATAAGCGCGGTTTCCGGGCGGACAAAATTGCTTTTTTGCAGATTGTACTCGGCGAGAATTTCATCGGTTGTTGGTTCTTTAATTGATTCAAATAAATTTGCTTTCTTTGTACGCAGATATTTTTCTACGATCATTTGCCTTCTAAGCTGATCTCTGAATACAGTAACAGTAAGCCCGCTTTCATTCATTACGGCTTGCGCAAATTCATCATCGGTCGGAGGACGGCCGAGCTGCTGTGTCAATACGCCGCGTAATTGCTGTATTTGCTGATTTACTTCGTTTTCTGTGATAGCAACCCTGTCCCGTTCGGCAGCTTGTAAAACAAGCCTTTCGTTGACTATTACATCCAGAACCTGAAGCCGTTCGGTATGTGTTAATGTACGCCCGCCGGCTTTTTCCATGCGTTCCACTTCTGTGCGAAGCTGACCGACTGTAACCGCTTCGGTCCTTATAAGATTGACCGTTGCTGCAGGCTGTAATCCCGCCTGTGAAAAGACGGGAACCGCTATTAAAATCACTAAAAATACAAATATAATTCGTTTCATAAACTCCCTTCTGTTTTAATATATCATAAATATAAACAAATAGTAAGAGGAAAGGTTAAACTATTTTAAAACAGCCCTGATCCGCCTTACCCCTGCCGATGAGGATTGTTCTTTCTGTATACTGAAGTTCCCCAGTGTGCCGGTACGTTCAACATGGGGACCGCCGCATACTTCCTTTGTAAAAAAGTCCGAGGCGGAATTGCCGATAGTGTAGACCTTTACCTGAGCTTCGTATTTTTCCCCAAAAAGGGCAATCGCGCCCTGTGCTTTTGCTTCTTCTATACCCATTGTCTCCATAAAAACGGGCAAATCCTTCATTATTTGGCTGTTTACAATATCTTCTGTTTTTTTGATTTCTTCGGCAGTCATGGGTGCTTCATGGGTAAAATCAAAACGAAGCCGTTCCGCTGTTATATTACTGCCTTTCTGGGCAGCATGCTCTCCAAGTATCAATTTTAAAGCCTGATGCAGAAGATGGGTAGCCGTGTGGTATTTAACAGCCATTTCCCCCTGATCGCCGAGTCCGCCCTTAAAAGCCTGTCCGCTCATGCTGCGGGAAAGTT
This sequence comes from Treponema sp., assembly GCA_009784975.1. Taxonomy (GTDB): domain Bacteria; phylum Spirochaetota; class Spirochaetia; order Treponematales; family Breznakiellaceae; genus WQXQ01. The sequence goes on along the minus strand of WQXG01000057.1, from coordinate 9,930 downwards.
CCTGATGCTTTTTGAAGGCTTCGTCAAATTCCTCCCTGTTTACCGTCATTCCCGCTTCTCCGGCTAGTTCTTCTGTTAATTCAATCGGGAAACCGTAGGTGTCGTAAAGTTTAAATGCAAGCCGCCCCGACATTATTTTACGCGGATCTTTTAACAGGTTGGGCAGAAGTTTTTCAAATTCATGCTCCCCCTTTTGCAGGGTTTCCATGAACTTTGCCTCTTCCTTGTTTAGTTCATTTTTTATAAACGCGCTGTTTTGTTCCAGTTCGGGATACGCGCCCTTAAATCCGTCTACTACAACCTCCGCTATTAAGGAAAGACTCATTCCTTCGCCGGAAAGTTTGCGCCCATGGCGCACAGCGCGCCGTATCAGGCGGCGAAGAACATAACCTGCCCCTACATTGGAAGGGCTTACCGCTTTTGGGTCACCCAGAATAAAAACGGCAGAACGTACATGATCCGCGATTATGCGGATGGAACGATCTGTTTCGGCATCCTGTCCGTATCTGCAATTTGCCGCTTTCTCTATAGCAGCGATTATCGGCGCAAAAATCTCCGTATCATAAACCGATGTTTTCCCATTGAGCACGGTAACGGTTCTTTCGATACCCATTCCCGTATCCACGCATTTTCTGGAAAGCGGTTCATATTCACCGGCTGCGTTTTTATTGTACTGCATAAAAACATCATTCCAGATTTCCAGCCACTTGTTACAGGAACATCCCGGTTTGCAATCTTCTTTGCAGGGCGTATCCCCTATGTAGTAGAACATCTCGGTATCAGGTCCGCAAGGTCCTGTGGTTCCCGCAGGTCCCCACCAGTTATCCGCGCGCGGCAAAAACGCGATACGGTTTTCCGGGATACCTAAGCTTTTCCAGATAGCGGCAGATTCATCGTCGCGCGGAATCCCGACGCTACCTTTGGTTGCGCCGCTACCTTCGGTTGCGCCGCTACCTTTGGTTGCGACTTCACCTTCAAAAACTGTCACTCCCAATTTTTCGATTGGGATATTGAGCCACTGAGGAGATGTTAAAAATTCAAAGCTCATTTTGATGGCTTCTTCCTTAAAATAATCCCCTAGCGACCAGTTGCCGAGCATTTCAAAAAAGGTAAGGTGACTTGCGTCCCCTACAGCGTCAATGTCCCCGGTACGGATACATTTTTGAAAATCCACAAGCCTTTTTCCTGCCGGATGCTGCTCTCCCAAAAGATAGGGAACAAGCGGGTGCATTCCAGCGGTTGTAAAAAGCACGGTAGGATCGTTTTCGGGCAGCAGGGATTTTCCCTGAATCTGCGCGTGTCCTTTGGATACGAAAAAATTGATATACTTGCTGCGAAGTTCATCGGCTGTTAAACGGTTCATGGGGTTATGGTAGCATAAAGTGAATTTATTTACAATAATAACAGAACAAGGAGAAAAAGATGGATAAAAATTACAAAGATGAGATTTGGATTTATAACAGGGATATTAAGGGCACTTCGCCTTCGGCGGGGGTGGTACGTAAGGTGCTGGCTTACTGCGACGGCGCAATGTGTGTTGAACATTATTTTGAAACAGGCGCAGAGGGCGCTTTGCACAGCCATCCGCACAGCCAGATAACCTATGTGGCAGAGGGGCGTTTTCGTTTTACCGTTGGAGATGAAGTAAAGGAAGTTTCAAAAGGGGATACTCTTTGCAAACAGAACGGAGTTAAACACGGATGCGTATGCCTTGAAAAAGGATTACTGGTAGATTTCTTCACTCCCATGAGAGAAGACTTTATTTGAGAATCTTAACCACGAACCACACTACATGGTTCGTGGTTAATTACTCCTTATTCTACAGCTTTAATTCTGGTGATTAAATCTGTAAATGCGGCGTATGCGGGCTGATTATAAATGGGAGCCAATGCGTCCGCGAAAAGTTTAATTTCTGCGGCGGTTGGTTCATAGATAATGCTGCCGGCTTCGCGCGCGCGCGCTTCATGTTCAAGCTCTGCGGCAATCCATGCTGCTCTTTGTACTCTTGCTCCTTCCAGAGCGCCTTCTTTAACAATTCTTTTTTCATCTTCGCTGAAGCTGTTCCATACACCGGTGTTAATAAGAATCATTTCAGGCGCTGCCATGTGCTGATTTACGGTGAAAAATCTTGCAACTTCAAAATGACCTACAGCAATGTATGAAGGCCAATTGTTTTCCGCGCCGTCAACAACGCCGTTCTGGATACTGGTGTATACTTCGCCGAGACTCATTGGAGTGGGAGAAGCGCCGAGCATTCGGATCATATCCATCATAAGAGGTGTTTCCTGTACACGGATCTTAAGTCCTGCCATGTCCGCGGGTGTTCTGATTTCCCTTCTGGAATTGTAGAAGTTGCGGAAGCCTGCATCGAACCAGCAAAGACCAAGAAGGTTCTGCTGCTGAAGTGATTCCAGCATTTCATCGCCGATTTCGCCGTCCAAAACCCTGAACATATGATCACGGTCACGGTAAAGGAAAGGCATGCTTAAAGCAGCCATTACGGGGTTAATCGAAGTAAGCGGGTTTGTCGCTACACGGACAAAGGCGATAGCGCCGGTCTGGGTCATTTCGATTGTTTCCCTTTCCTGGCCGAGCTGACCTGAGTGAAATACTTCGATCTTGATTCTGCCGTTTGTTTTTTCTTCAACATAGTTTGCAAAAGCTATGTTGCCCTGTGTTGTTGGATAGTCAAGAGCGTGGATTTCCGCGAAACGGTACACTCTCACTTTTCTCTCGCAACCCGGCAGGATAATGACTGCAGCCAGCAGTAAAACTGCCAGCAATAATGATGTCATTCTTTTCATTTTTTTTCCTCCAAAAATATTTTTACCGGATAATCCGGTTTAATCACTTGCCGAACATAAGATTCGGAATAAACATTGATATTGCCGGTATATAGGTAACAAGCATAAGCGCGGCAAACATAACAACATAAAACGGCAGCAGCGCTTTTATTGTTTCCTCTATTCTTATTTTTCCGATAGCGCTGCCTACGAAAAGCACCGTCCCGACAGGCGGAGTTAAAAGCCCCATGCTAAGATTAAAAATCATTACGATGCCGAAGTGTACAGGATCCAGTCCTATAAGCGGAGATGTTACAACAGGAATTAAAATGGGAGCGGATATCAGGATGAGAGGCGCTAAATCCATTATGGTGCCCATTGCCAAAAGAGCAATGTTGATTAATAATAACAGCACATATTTATTGTTACTTATGCTGAAAAGTCCGCTTGCGACAAGTTCAGGAATACGCAAGGTTGTCATCATAAAGCCGAATGCCCCGGCGGAAGCGATAAGCGTCATTACGAGGGCAATGGTTTTAAGTGTTTTCTTTAGAAGAGGCAGTAAATCTTTTACTTTTATTCCCTTATATACAAGGAGCGCGACAAAAAGCGCCCAGATACATGCAAGGACAGCGGATTCGTTTGCGGTAACAATACCGGCAAATACGCCGCCGATTATTATAACAACCGTAAAAAGACCAAGAAAACTATCCGCTACGATCTTCATCGATTGTTTAAAAGTAAAAGTATCACCTTTTGGAAAGTTTTTTACTCTTGCTATGATATAGCAGTAAATTAAAAGAAGAAGACATAACAGGTATCCGGGGATAAGACCTGCCATAAAAAGTTTCCCGACAGATACGCCGCCTGCAACTGCTCCTCCCGCAATCGATGCATAGATGATCATGTTATGGCTTGGAGGCGTAATAATCGCGATACAGGCGCTGGTACAGCTAAGCGCTACGGCAAACGGAGTAGGGTAGCCCTGTTTCTGCATCATCCTGATTTCGATTGGTCCCATAGACGAAACCGACGCAATCGCGGAGCCGGAAATCATGCCGAAGAAAACACTGTCAAGAGCGTTAACCATCGCCATTCCGCCCTTTACGCGCCCGACAAGCACATTGGCAAGATTGAATATCCTGTCTGAAATACCGCCTGCGCCCATAATTTCCCCTGCAAGTATAAAGAAGGGAATTGCCAAAAGAGAAAATGAATCAAGGCTCGCGACCATTTTTTGGGTTATCGCGCTTATCGGTATATTCATATAAAACGCTGTGATAAATGCCGAAAAAGCCAGACAAAAAGCGACGGGTAATTTGATTATAATTAAAACCGCAAAAACACCCAGAAGAATAACAATACCAAGAGGATCGATCATCATGTTCTTGTCTCCTGCGCCGGCAGAATTTCGGCATTCGGGTTTGGCGGCGGAGCGTTTAATAGTTTTTGCTGTTCATCAGTGCCGTATTTAAAATGGTCATAAATTTGATAGATTGAGATTAGGGCAATAAGCACGCCTATCGCTGTTGGAAAGGAATATATCCATAATACGGGGATTCCTGTTCCCGGAAGGGTATTATATTTTAATCTGGAAAACAAAAGCCCCATATTGACGCTCATCATTATACCCAGAATTAAAACCAGCAATTTCCCCAGTATTTCTACGGGTAATTTGATTTTTTTTAGCAGGTTATCGGCGATAACTGTCAGGGCGATATGTATTTTATCCCGTACCCCTATGGCAATACCGATAAAACTGAAGATTATCATAAATTGACGGGCAATTTCCTCTGTCCAGCCGGGAGAATTGCTGAAAACATAGCGCCCGGTAACCTGAATAAGAACCGCTACAACCATGCCTACCAGGCAAAAAAGGGCAAAATACTCAAAAACACTGCATATCCCGTTTATTATTTTTTTATAAAGGTTCAATTATATCTCCTGATTTGTATTTTATGGAATAATGGAAGATTTGTCTAGTTCAATTTATTATACTTTACATTATTTTAAATAAAAAATAATATTTATTATGAAAAAAATGCTAATTTTATTATTTCTTCCCTATTTGTTATGGGCGCAGGAAAGGAATTTTAATGATTTTTCCATTAAAGGCTTGCAAGATTATCCTTACAGGGAAAGCCCTATCACTATACAGAGGCTTGTTTTTAAAAATGATCTTCAATATGCCTACAATGTTGTTTATACATCAATGGGGCTGACGGTCAGCGCCCGTCTTAGTGTGCCGGCAATTAATCCGCAGAATATTAAAGGAATAATTATCATGCTGCGCGGCCACCAGAGCCAAAGGGGTTACTATACAGGAAAAGGAACAGAAAACCCTGCCAGAAGATATTTGCAGAACGGCTGGGCGGTTATTGCCCCTGATTTTTTCGGATACGGTGTTTCTTCGCCTCCCCCGGGACCATGGGAACTGCATCCGCTTTATTCGGCAATCAATGCGGTAGAGCTTTATAAAAGTTTACTGCAGCCGGTTTTTAATTTTAGTTCTTCTGCAGAAAGAATAACGCTGCCAGAGGCTTTTAAAAAAATAGTTTTATGGGGGCATAGTAACGGCGGGCAGGCAGCGCTTCATTTTCTGGTGGTTACCGGGCTGCCTGTTTCCACAGTATTATGGGCGCCTGTTAGCATTCCGTTTCCGCAAAACATCGCCCACTTTAACAGAAATTTGGAATGGGTCAGGCTTTTTTTGGAAAATCATTCAGAGGAAGATTTTTCTCTTATAAAACATCTTGATAAAATTGCGCCCGGGACAGCGATACTTTTGGAACAGGGTTCCAGAGATAACGCAGTTCCCAAATCATGGAATGATGCTTTGTCAGCAGCCATTAACACGGAAAATACCCGAAGAAGACAGTCAGGGATTGGGGAGATAAATTTGCGCTATGAAGTTTATGCCAATGCGGATCATAATTTGTCTCCATTCTGGGAAACTGTGCTTCCCGGGAATGTTAGGTTTTGGGAGAGGAACCGGTAGGGGTGATTTTTTACCACTAACCGCCTAGAAACTTCGTTGGCAAAACACGAACGGGGGGAGAGGTGTTTTACTTCTCTCTTCCTGTTCGTTTTGGTTTGTGTGGTTCGTGGTTATAAATTTTATTGATTTCTTATTTGCGCTTCCAGCCAGTTTAGGTATATTTCCAGATTGGTGCATTTTCCGTCTGGGCAAAGGTTTGTTGAATTGCCGTCTGCCGGATTGCTTGGATTTAAGCCGTTTGCTAATTCCCAATCATCTGGAATACCGTCGCCGTCGGTGTCAACCGGAGGTGTTGGGGTGGAATACGTTGGATAACCGCCGACATCCGAAGGATCGTCGATGATCCCCGGTCTTCCCGCTGTTTTGCTGATACCTGCTGTTCCGTTGCGCACATTGTTAACAATACGGGTATCTGCAGAATCGCGGGGGAAAGCTCCTGCGCGCGCCAATACGCTGGTGTAGGCGGCTTGCGCAGTTTGTGTTGTTACGGGGTATTTTATTTCAAATGGTTCGGGGGACGTTAGATGAGCAACGGTGGTGCCTGCCGGATAACCGCGTAAAACCATACCTAAATAATTGTTTGCGTTTTTAGCGGTATCACCCTCCATGATGTTGCCGCTCATGTACCATAAAGGAAATACCGTTTTATTGGTTCCATAATAAACCTGTACAAAAGCGGATGCTTCCGCATGGGGGAATGCGGGTCCCGGTTTAAAATAATTGTTTACAAAATTTACATGGTGTGTGCTTCTGCTGTTTTCACCGCCGTAACTGGAATTCCATTTACCCCAGTTGTAATTTACATTGTTTACAAAATCAATAAGCACGTTGCGATCAGTGTTGCTTCTTGCGCCGTTAAAACGGGGACTGCGGCTGTCATGGTGGGCAAGTAAATTATGATGATAGGTAGCTCTTTCGCCTCCCCATTGAGTGCCGTAACCGCGTCTGCCTTTGTCATGCCCTGATTCAAACAGCCCTTCATGAACAATGCACCACTGAACGGTGGTAAACCTATTGTCGTAAACGGTCATAACTTCTTCGCCCGACCAGCCAAAAGAACATTGATCAATTATAAAATGAGAAGCGTTTTCTATGCCGATTGAACCATTAGGTTGATTAGTACCGCCAATGCGGAAACGGACATGGCGAATAATAAAATGGCTTGAACCGCCGAAATTAACTTTGTTGCCGCTGATGCTGATGCCTCCCGGAGAGGTTTGTCCCGCAATGGTAAAGTTTGTTCTGTTAACACGCAGCTCATTCCGCTGTGAATTGCTTACATATCTTTCCAGCGCAATGTTTCCCGATACTCGGAAGACCACCGTAATTGGCTCGCCGGGATGCTGCGCCAGTGCCCAGCGTAAACTTCCCGCCGGCGGATTTGCCGCGTTATCCAAAAGATTTGTTACCGCTACTACTTTTCCTCCGCGTCCGCCTCTTGCGTATCTGCCGAATCCTTCCGCGCCTGGAAATGCAAGGATCATACCGGTATCATCAAAGTAATTGTATTCACCATCATCGCCGCCGTTATCGCCGTTATCGCCGCTGCCGTCATCTTCGAATTCTCTGTCATCGCCGTTTGTAATATTAGGACCTGAAAGTATTATGTCGTAGAACTTAATACCGGCGTAGGCGTCTGATGGGTTTCTATCGTTGCCTAATTGAATTGTAACAATATCATCTTCTTCGTATTCGCAGGTAATTGTCTTTGGGGTATTTGCATCTGTTTCCTCACCCCTTAATACTTCAACACCGTTAATAAAAATGATAGGGAAACTTCTTTGTGTTTCTCTTGCGATATAATTAATTGTTAGTTCAAATGGTCCTTTTACATTGTCAATCTTTAGAGAATAGATTCCTGTATTTGCTCTCCCGTTAGGCATTACATAACCTATGGAAAAACCGCTGCCTGCAGGAGCCGATCCATCCGGAATCCAGCGTGTAGTTCTCTGGCTGGCTAGCAGAGTCATACCGTTTACATAAGTTGCGTTTAAAGCCATTGTTGTTCCATTGGGGTTAGCCGGAAAATCAGGAGTAAAGCCAGACGCATTGATAAACGGCTTCCATCCCGGGATTTCCCCCTGGAATGTCCAATGAAAGGTTCCGGGACCTGAGTCTTCTTCACCGTTGCCATTATCTGAATCTGTTATACAAGTTGTAAACAATAAAAATGCTGTTAAAATCATGTAAAAAACAGGATTTGGTTTCTTTAACATAAATTACTCCTTAAACAGGCGAATAATATTAATAATACCATACTTTTTTATTTATTGTCAAAAGAAACTTATGCTATAATATCCCAATGCCTAAACTTTACGAAACAAAGGAAAAACCCAAACGAGCGTTTTTGGTAAGCATTTTTAACGGAGACCCGTCTGATGAGCCAGGAGCCAGAGAATTACAGGGGTTATGTCAAACCCTCGATCTGATTATTATCGCCCATGAAAAAATCCGTCTTCGCGAAAAAAATCCAAAGTTCGGCATAGGAAGCGGCAAGGCGGAGGAATTATCGCGAAAGGCAGAAGAGCTGGAAGCAGACCTTATCGTTTTAAACTTTAATGCTGGAAACTTCGATGCAAGTCTCACCCCTTCACAGCAAAGAAACTGGGAAAAACTTTCGTCTCTTCCGGTTGTGGACAGGCAGGAATTAATTATCCGTATTTTTGCGGACAGGGCAAATACAAGAGAAGCCGAGCTTCAGGTAAAGCTTGCCGAATTAACCTATTTTTTACCAAGGTTAACGCATAAGTATATCGATCTTTCACGGCAAAGGGGCGGGCGTTACGGAACAAAGGGCTCCGGAGAGACAAAGTTTGAGACAGATCGCAGAAAAATCGAAAAACGCATTACCTTGCTTGAAAAGGAAATTGAGCAGGTACGCAAACAGCGTCAGATGCAAAGACAGCAAAGGCAGCGCAGCAATATTCCTGTATGCGCGATAGTAGGTTATACAAACACAGGCAAATCCAGTTTGCTGAACGCGTTTACAGGAGCGAATGTCCTTGTAGAAAACAAACTTTTCGCCACTCTGGATGCCGTAACCCGCCGCTTTCAGCCCGCACCCGGTTTCCATGTACTGCTCACCGATACAGTCGGCTTTATCCGCGATCTTCCCCATTCGCTTATCAAAGCATTCCGTTCAACTCTGGAAGAAGCCGCATTGGCGGATATCCTGCTTCATGTACTGGACGCAAGCGATCCCGACATAGAGAGCAATTACGAAACAACATTGTCAGTTTTAAGAGAACTGGAAGCGCATGAGCTGCCCACGATCACTTTGCTTAACAAGATTGATTTAATACAGGGTGAAGTTCTGGAAGGATTGTTAAACAGGTTTCCGGGCAGCATCGCAGTTTCCGTTAAATCCGGCGCGGGGCTGGATGCGGTGCGGGAGAGGATAGTTTACCACGGATCGCACGAACACAGTTGAAAGATATACCCTGGATGTGGTAAGATAGGGAAGAGGTCAATATGGAATTAGAATATATCTATTTTGAAGCCGATGAAGGCGGTTATATCGGATATTTTGTTGATTTTCCACAGCATGTAACAGAAGGCGAAACAATCGAAGAATTGGAAGAAATGTTAATGGATATGGCTGAATGTTTAAATCTTGTTAAATATCGCAAACGGAAACTGGCAATTGCATGAAAAGAACCAAGTTGCTTCAAGTATTAAATCAGATGGGGGTAATATTTGTCCGTCATGGAAAAAAACACGATGTTTATATTCAACCAGCGACAAGGATTGAAACAACTGTTCCGCGTCATGCTGATATCAAAGAATTCACTGCCAAAAGTATTATTAAAACACTTACACCCCATGAGAACAAATGAAAACTAAGATTTTTTACCACGAACCAAACGAACGGACACGAACCTGTTGTTTGATTTATTAGCGCTGCTTCACGATGGAACCAGGTACCATTTGCATGATACTTATTGGTTGAAAGATATACCCTGGATGTGGTAAGATAGGGAAGGAGCACTTTTGTATGAGCGGGGATAATGAAGTAACCCTTTATTTGCCATTTATCAAAGAAATAAAAAAACTCATTTACCATCATCAATATGAGGCGATGAAGCGCGTCAATATTGAGTTGATTCAGCTTTATTGGAAAATTGGCGAAGAAATTGATAAACAACAGCG
>WQXG01000056.1 GCA_009784975.1 Treponema sp. | reverse complement strand
TAGGTTATCCTGTTCCTCATGTTTTTCCGCTTTTCCACCTGTAATTCTATGTGGATAATTTTTTTTGATTTGGTGGTAAGCCTGATATCCAAAATCCCTTTTTTCCCTTTTTTGAAAATACTTTCAAGATTGGGGCTTACGACTGTGAGCCTGTCGTATTCGGCAACCGGAACATCAAGCAAGGTCGTTAAAAACGCCCTTGTGTTCTCAATGTTCTGCTGCTCTCCGAAGATTTGTTTAAAAACATAGTCTTCCAGCGGAGAAGCAAAATCATTATTTTTCATAAAAAACCTCTGCCTATATATGGCACACAGATGCGTGGTGCTTGACCGAGAATCGAAAAATTTTCAAGATTTTTATTTTTTTTGAAAAAACCGCTATACAAGTGTTTTTTTAAGGATGTTTTACTGGCAAGAGACTCACACAAAGGCGCAAAGGGCACAAAGACACAGAGGGAAGAAGGGAGAGAATTTTTACCACGAACCGCCTAGAAACTTCGTTGGCAAAACACGAACGGACACGAACGAAGAGTTTGAGGGTAGGGATTTGGTAGCAGCTACCGATTCGGAAAAATGGTAGCTGCTACCACTTTGCCATTAAGCAAATGTGTTAATTTGAAATCAATTCGTACAGGCACTCACGGCAGCGGGATCAGAAAAAACATCTTCCGAAGTTCTCTGCTGTAGAGACCGAGCGCAGCGAGAGGCTCGGAAGCAGGCTCCTGAGGAGTTTTTTCTGAGCCCGATGCCGTGAGTGCCTGTACGGAGAGGACATTATTTTTAACACTTTTGATTAAACATCCTCCCACTTCCCCGACACCCCCGATCTATAAATCGCGTCAATCACAGCCATGTTCGCAATTGCGTCAGTTATCGCTGAGGGAGTTTCTGTCTTTTCGATTATTGATTTGGCAAACGCGTTAAATTGCAGTAAATATTGATCCGCTATTTTTGATTCTATTATGCGCTCGCCAACGCCTGTTCTTACGGTGATTTTGCCGGGTACGTCTGCGAACATGTTAAAAGGTACTTCGATTGAAATAAAACCTGTGGTTCCAATTGCGGTTACTCTCTGGAAAGGCAGCATCTGTGTAGAAGCAGTAAATGTCGATGTTCTTCCGTTTCCAAAATCAAGAATTCCGGAAACATAAATATCGGTTTTAAAATCCGGGTCACGTATCATTGTGCAGATTGCTCTTGCGGGTTCACAGCCGAATAAATGACGCGCCGCGGAAATCGCGTAACAGCCGATGTCATAGATAGCGCCTCCTCCCAAATCAGCTTTGTTGCGGATATTTCCCGCGTCCTTGTTCATGTATGAAAAATGAGTATGAACCGTCTGCAAGTTGCCGATTTCACCGATGGCAGCCAGTTCTTTTGCTCTTACCCACTGCGGATGAAAACGGTACATAAATGCCTCCATGATGGGGACATTTTTCTTTTGGCAATACTCTGCCGCTTCTTTCGCCTGCTCAGCGTTTAAACAAATTGGCTTTTCGCAAAGCACAGGTTTTCCGGCATCAGCAGCTTTTTTGATATATTCAAAATGAAGATTGTTGGGAAGCGGGATATATACAAAATCAACATCCGGGTCTTTTAATAAAGCATCATACGAATCATAAACTTTAGAAAACCCGTGGGAAGCGGCAAAAGCGCTGCCTTTTTCCCTGTCCCTGGAAGCAATCGCATAAGGACGAATAAGATCCGATGATTTAAGGGCAAGAGAAACCCTCATTGCAAAGTGCTTGGAACACCCCAAAACACCTAATTTTAATTTTTCCATAAAAATAATTATATACGATTTAAAAATTATTTACAACCAACCGCATTAACACCAGATTCTTCCGTTCGTGTCTGTTCGTGTGGTTAGTGGTTATAAAATTCTTGTTTTATGTTATATTTAATTAAGGAAAAAAAATGATAACAAAGGCAATCCGATTATACGGCGTAAATGATTTAAGACTTGATGAATTTGAACTCCCCAAAATTAAGGACGATGAAATACTTGCAAAAGTTATATCGGACTCGATCTGTATGTCAAGCCATAAACTTGCCTGCCAGGGTGTTAAACATAAAAGGGTCAGGTTTGATCTTTCAAAAAATCAGCCGATAGTAGGTCATGAATTTTGCGGAATTATCGAGGAGGTTGGCTCTAAATATACAAATCAATTTAAAAAAGACGATAAATTTGTAATTCAGCCGGCTTTAAATTATCCCGATGCAAACGGACATTCTACCCTCTGGGCGCCCGGCTACTCCTATGAGTTCATTGGCGGATACGCGACTTATATTATTATTCCAAAAGAAGTAATGGAGATGAATTGCCTCCTTAATTACAATGCCGGCAATTTTTTCCTTGGTTCCCTGGCAGAACCTGTTTCCTGTGTTATAGGCGCGTTTCATGCGCAGTATCATACAAAAGCAGGCTCTTATGTCCACTCAATGGGAATTACAGAAGGCGGCGCAATGGCGCTGCTTGCAGGCGTTGGCCCTATGGGGCTTGGCGCAATAGATTACGCCATTCATAATCCTCGCAAACCTTCCCTCCTTGTTGTTACCGATATCGACGATAACCGTCTTTCCCGCGCGGCTCAGCTTCTAACCGTAGAGGAAGCGGAAAGAAACGGAGTGGAACTTTTTTATGTAAATACAAAACAAAAAAATGATGTAACAGAATATCTAAAAACTTTAAACAAAGGTAAACTCTACGATGATGTTTTTGTCTTTGCTCCTGTCCGCCCTGTACTTGAACTTGGCAACCGTCTTCTGGGACGCGACGGCTGTCTTAATTTTTTTGCGGGACCTGCTGACCCCGCGTTTTGTGCAGAATTAAATTTTTACAATGTGCATTACGAGTCGCATCATATAGTGGGCACTTCCGGCGGCAATACCGATGACATGATTGAATCTCTTAACATGATGGAAAAAAGAGAACTAAATCCTGCTTTTATGATTACGCATATCGGCGGTTTGGATTCTGCCGCAAAAACCACGATTGAACTTGATAAAATCCCCGGCGGCAAAAAACTGATATATACCCACAAAAAAATGGAACTGACTGCCATAGATGACTTTGAGGCAAAAGGAAAAACAGATCCTTTCTTTGCCTCACTCGCAGAAATCTGCGCAAGAAATCACGGACTATGGAACACAGAAGCGGAAAATTACCTCCTAGAAAATGCTTGTGAGATTTAATGCAATTTTAGAATATCCTGGATAAAAACTTTGTGTCTTTGTGTTAATTAATGCTAAATTATTTTTTTTCGCAGGAATTCGTCAGGTTCAAGCGTGTCTGTATCCAGATAATAAATTGCGCTTGCCTTGTTTGCTCTTTTTATATTTTGCCCTTGTTCGTCTTTAATAGACAAAACCTTAAATGTTTTATTGTGATTTTTTCCGAAAGATAATATTTCAAGTTCGTCTCCTTCGCAAAAAACATTGCGCTGTACGATTTTATTTCCTCCAAGACACATTGCTACAACTTCATGTGACGATATCTGATTCGAATGTTCTGTGAATAAATGATCGTTTTCTCTAAAAACAAATCCTGTTGTCCAGGGTCTATGCGGAATTTTATCAATTTCTTTTATAAAATCCAGTTTTTCTCCGTTTAAAGCCCTTCTATAAGTATTAACAGTTGCAGCTACATAATAATCAGACTTCATTCTGCCTTCTATTTTAAAACTTTTTACACCGCTGGATGCTAATTCTTCCAGATGATTTATCAGGCAAAGATCTTTGCTGTTCATAATATATGTGCCGTGTGTATCCTCTTCGATAGACCAAGCTTGCGATTTTCTGAATTCCTCTACAAGAGCATATTTATAACGGCAAGGCTGCGCGCATTCTCCCCGGTTTGCTTCGCGGTTTGTCATGTAATTGGAAAGCATGCATCTTCCTGAATAACTGACACACATTGCTCCCTGTACAAAAACTTCAATTTCACATTGACCTTTTAAATGAGAAGTTATATCCTTTATTTCGCCGATACTGCATTCACGGGCAAGAATTATCCGTTTTGCTCCAAGATCCGCATATTCCTGCGCTGTGTATTTATTTAATACATTGGCTTGTGTTGAAATATGCACATCCAGCGTTGTCGTCTTACGGACAAGCTTTAACACGCCTAAATCAGATACAATTACAGCATCTACTCCTAACTGTTCCAGATTTTTAATATAGTTTTTTATTTCTTCAAAATCATCATTGCGCGCGAATATATTTAATGTAACAAAAACTTTTTTGTTATTTGAATGCGCAAAAGCGACTGCGTCTTCAAGGCTATCATCTTTTATGGCAGCGCTTGCGCGTAATCCGAACTTTCCGCCCAGATAAACGGCATCTGCTCCGTATTTTACAGCAAATTTTAATCTGCTTAAATCCCCTGCAGGAGCAAGCAGCTCAACATCTATCATTTAAAAATCTCCTGTGAATAAAAAATGACCGCGCGGAAATCCGCACGGTCAAGTCCCCTCCCACATCTGTCAGGCTTTAAAAAAAAGCCCCTCCCAAAGCCGACAGAAAAAACCTCAAGTAACATACTGCTTTAAACTGTCAAAGCTAGTTGTTTTTTATTTCTTCGATTATCGCAATAAACTCATCCAAATTATTAAACTGTTTGTAAACTGAAGCAAAACGGATATATGCTACTTTATCCAGTTTGCCAAGCCTCTCTAAAACCAGATCCCCAATTACCGATGTAGATATTTCACGGCTGCCTTTGCTTAATATCGCTGTTTCGTCTTCTATTTCGTTTACAAGATTTTCTATCTGCATTTGCGAAAAAGGACGTTTTTCCAGAGCGCGTACAACACCGCGTTCAAGTTTTATGCGATCAAAGGGTTCACGCCGATTGTCCCGTTTTACTACCATGAACTGCCTTTCATCGATTTTTTCATAGCTGGTAAACCGGTAGTTGCAGCTAATACACTCCCTGCGGCGGCGCACAGCATCCCCATTGGCAAGAGATCGGGATTCTATGACTTTGTCTTCGATTGTGCCGCAATGGGGACATCGCATATAGTGTTACCTTCCTGACATACTACCATATATAGCACGCTATATATGGATTTTCAGTTCAATATATAGTACCACATATATAGCGTACCTGTCAATACCCCCACGCTATATTTTGTGTAGTATTTTAATGTAAACCTTCGGCAATTGACAATTACCGCCTGACAATAGACAATATGTTATGACTGCTGTTGAAAAACAAAAAATTGCCGAATTTCTGGACATTGCAGGGGATTATCTGTCTTGCGGGTACAGGGGAGACAAAAAAGACTATATTTTTAATGATGAAGAGCAAATTGAGGCTCCTTGGGGTGCCCCCTGGGGTGCCCCCTTAGAAGATTCTCTTGAAAAAATAGCATTAGAAATACAAAATTGCAAAAATTGCCCGCTTTGTGCCGCTCGGAAAAACGCTGTGCCAGGAGAAGGGGTTTCAAATCCGGTTGTTTTAGTCATAGGAGAGGGACCCGGTGCGGATGAAGATCTGCAAGGAAGGCCTTTTGTCGGCAAAGCAGGTCAGCTTTTGGACAAAATGCTTGAAGCCATACAATTATCCAGAAAAACCAATTGCTTTATCGCGAATGTTGTAAAATGCAGACCGCCCAATAACCGAGACCCTCATCCGCAGGAAGCGGAGATTTGCTCTACTTTTTTACAGCGGCAAATAGAAGTTTTAAAACCAAAATTTATACTTCTTGTAGGAATAATTTCCGCAAAAACAGTTATTAAATCAACACAGCCTGTGGGAAATATCCGCGGAAAGTTTATCGATTATAAAACGGATAATCTTTCTATTCCGCTTCTTGTTACATATCATCCTGCCGCCCTCTTGCGCACAGAATCCTATAAACGTCCGGCATGGGAAGATTTAAAACTCCTTCGCTCAAGAATTGACGCATTGGAAAATTAACAATGAGCAGTTTTTATGATCTTGTTTTTGACATACCGGCGGAACAATCTTTTACATACCAGATTGATGATAAAGAAAAAGCCGCTGTCGGCAAGCGGGCGATGGTTCCGCTCGGACGCAGAGATTGTCTTGGGTATATAATCGCAGAGCGCGAAAATCCTCCCGACGGCGTTAAACCCGAAGCTCTAAAAAAAATACGGCGCGTTGTTGACGATAAAATCCTGTTTGACGAAAAAAGCCTTGAGCTCGCGCGCTGGATGGCAAGGTTTTACCTTTGCAGCACCGGGCAGGCGCTTTCTGCCATGATACCTTCCGGCAGAAGGGTTATTGTCCCCGTCCTGCCGGATGATGAAAACGAAGTAACTGTTCCCACTCTTTGCATTTCAGATGAACAGGCAGATGCGTTACGTGCAATTACATCCAAAAAAAATGATCCGTCTCAGATGTTTTATCTTTACGGGGTTACAGGCTCCGGAAAAACAGAAGTATTTATCCGCGCCGCCCAGCATATGCTGGATGCCGGCAAATCTGTAATTTATCTTGTGCCTGAAATTTCCCTAACCCATCAAACAGCTCTTATGATAGGCAGCCGTTTCGGCTCTCAATCTGCGACTCTTCATTCTGCCATGACACCCTCTGCCCGTCTAGCCGAATGGATGCGTATCAGAAAAGGAGAAGCGCCGATTGTCGTAGGACCCAGAAGCGCGGTCTTTGCGCCTGTTCCCAATCTTGGACTTATAATCATAGACGAAGAACACGACGGCTCATATAAATCCGGAAACACTCCGCGTTACCATGCGCGCCAGATTGCTCTTAAAAGATGCTCGCAGGAAGGAGCGCATCTTGTCATGGGCTCTGCCACTCCTTCCGCGGAAGCCTGGAAACTTATGGCAGACGGCAGTATAAAACGTCTTAACCTCTCGCGGCGTATTTCCGGCGGAGGAATGCCCGAGATAAAAGCTGTATCTCTTGCCAAAACAGACGGCTGTCTTACAAAAGAATTAAAAGATGAGATTATAAAAACATCTCAAATGGGAAAACAGACTATCCTTTTTTTAAACAGAAGAGGTTTCGCTCACTTTTATCAGTGCCCTGACTGCGGATGGGAACAATCATGCAAACGCTGTTCCGTATCCCTTACCTGGCACAAAAGCAAAGGACGATGTATCTGTCACTATTGCGGATACTCGGAAGCGCCGCCCGCTTCATGCCCAAAATGCGGTTGTGTGCAGGCTGGCTATCGGGGCTTTGGCACTGAAATGATTGAAGATGAAGTGCGGCGCACTTTCCCCGATTTAATGATTCGCAGAATAGATGCTGATACGGCAGGTAAAAGAGGCGGGCTGGAAGATACTCTTTTGCTTTTTAAATCCGGCATGATTGATATTTTACTGGGTACGCAGATGGTTGCCAAAGGTTTGAACTTTCCCGGTGTAAGGCTCGTCGGCGTTGTCTTTGCGGATACAGGTCTTCATCTGCCGGACTTCCGCGCCGCGGAGAGAACTTTTTCTCTTATAGTGCAGGTTGCAGGACGCGCCGGCCGTTATTTTCCGGACAGCAAGGTAATCGTACAAACCCTTCGTATGGATGATCCTGTTATCACACGCTCATGCGCCCTTGATGTAAGCGGTTTTTTTGACGCAGAATTAAATCAGCGTAAAGCGCTTGGGTTTCCTCCGTATTCAAGGCTTATCCGTTTTACAATCCGTTCAAAAGAGGAAAAACGCGCGGAAGCGGCAATCACCCGCCTTGCAAAATTAATCAGACCTATGCTTCCCAAAGAAGCAGATATGCTCGGCCCTGCCGAATGTCCAATCGGCGTAATCAATACAAATTACAGAAAACAGCTTATTCTTCGCAGCGCATCAATGGGCGCGATTCATGCTGCCTCAGAAGAAGCGCTATTGCACTATGAAAAAGGCAAAGACGCAAAAACATATCTTGAAGTTGATGTAGACCCTGTAAGTATGCTGTGATATGGTAAACTATAAATATGAGCGAAAATAAAAATCTGCTGTTTCACTGCTGCTGCGCGCCTTGTTCTCTATCCTGTATAAAGCAGCTCAAAGCGCAAAATACAGAACCTCATCTTTTTTGGTTCAATCCCAACATACATCCCTGCGGCGAATATAAATCCCGCCGTGATTGTCTTTTTTCCTTCGCGAAAAATGAAAATTTAAAACTGGAATCTGTCGATGAATACGGGCTTCGTCTTTTTTTAAACGAAGTTTTTCCCGATGACGAAAACCGCTGTAAAAAATGTTATTATTTACGGCTGGAAAAAACCGCGCTCTTTGCTTCCCAAAACGGTTATTCTTCTTTTTCTACCAGTCTGCTTGTAAGCCCATACCAAAATCATGAAGAGATAATACAAGCCGGCAAAGAGGCAGCTTTAAAATATAATATCGAATTTTTTTACAGGGATTTTCGCCCGTTTTTCCGCGAAGGGCAGACAGAAGCACGTCTTAATAAAATGTATATGCAAAAATACTGCGGCTGCATTTTCAGCGAATTACTTGGAACAAGCGGGGACAAGAATCATGCTTGATTATTTTCTCGCAGAGACGCAGAGAGCGCAGAGAGCGCAGAGCGTTTATTCGATATCTTTCCCTTTAATCCAACATATCTATGATTTTCATCATAGATTTCTTGGGAAAGAAGGGGAAAATTCAAATGAAAACTCCGCGTTCTCCGCGTCTCCGCGTCTCTGCGAGAGGCTTTATCTAGTGAGGTTTTTATGAAAGATAATCCTATTTTTGAAAGGCTTTCTCTTCTTACAGGCATTGAAGGGTTGGAAAAACTTTCCCGCACTACTGTTCTTGTTTTTGGAGCGGGAGGTGTTGGGAGCTGGGCAGCCGAAGCGTTGGTACGAAGCGGTATCGGTAAAATCGGCATAATCGACAACGACACTGTCTGCGCTTCAAATATTAACAGACAAATCGAAGCCACTACCCTCACCATTGGACAGCCAAAAGCATCCGCGCTAAAAAAACGTCTTTTGGAAATTAATCCCGAATGTGTTATTACAGCCCATGACAAACTTTTCTGCATGGAAAACGCGCACTCCTTTGATATAAAAAATGCTGATTATGCAATCGACGCGATAGATACGCTTAAACATAAAATTGATTTAATAGAAACAGTTTGTAATTCAAATGTTAAACTTTTTTCGTCTATGGGAATGGCGTTTAAGCTGGATCCTTCGCAGATTAAAACCTCTTCCATCTGGAAAACCGATGTTTGCCCTCTAGCACGTCTCGTTCGCTATGAACTTCGTAAACGTAATTTTTCAGGCGATTTTACGGCAGTTTACTCTTCAGAAAAACCAATACGTGATAATTCGCAATTAAAAGTTAATGGAAGCATTGTGACAGTTACGGCAAGCGCCGGTTTGCTGCTTGCAAGCCTTGTTGTACGTGATAAATTAGGAGACAGGAACTTTTAATATGGGGCGATTTTTTAAAAAGACAGGGATACTTGAAATTGCCAAAAAGCTTACTGTAAAGACCGTGATGGAGCGCCGTCTTATTCAGGAAGGAGATCGGGTTTTAATTGCGGTTTCAGGCGGGAAAGATTCAAGTGTTCTGTCATGGGTGTTATCCGCGATAAAACCCGCTTTAAAGTTTAATTACGAACTTTCGGGTCTTCATATAAGCACAGATTTTTGCGCCTGCTGCAAAAAATCAGCGCTTTGCCAAAGGCTGCAAGAATGGAATATTCCTTTTACGGATTTATTTGTTCCCGTTATAGGCCGTCTTAAAGAAGGCGAAAAAATGAATTGTTACTGGTGTTCTACCCAAAGAAGAACAGAACTTTTAAAATACGCGGTAGAAAACGGTTTTAATAAAATCGCGCTTGGCCATCATCTTGATGATATTATCGAAACTTTTTTTATGAATCTTTGTTCAAAAGGCACTATGCTGGCGATGCCTATTCTTTTAAAATACAGAAAATATCCTGTAAGCCTTATACGTCCTCTTGCGTTACTTGAAGAAAAGCAAATTATTTCCTGCGCACAGGAACTTAACATTCTAAAAAACATCTGCACCTGCCCCTATGGGCAAAATTCAAAAAGACGCGATATAAGAACAAAAATAGCAGATTTCACAGAAAACTCCGGCGACACAAAACGCCGCATCCTCAAAGCGCTAGACAATTATTTGTTAGAAGAATAGCTAAGACTCTCGCAGAGGCGCGGAGGCGCAGAGGACGCGGAGGAAGAGGGGGAAGAAGGGGAAGAGGGGGTTTTAGTACGAAATCTTAACCTTAATCCTTAGAAATCTTTCATAGCTATCATATATTTCTAGGGATTAGAGGGAAGATATCGTACTGCGCCTCCGCGTCCTCTGCGCCTCTGCGCCTCCGCGTGAGTCCTTGCCAGTTGAGTCCTTGCCAGTCTTTCAAAGTGTTAATTTTAAAATAGCAAGTCCCTGCTCTATTTCACTGTCTGTTATTGTGTAAGGGGGCAGCAGGCGGATTGTGTTTGGTCCTGATGATAAAAGTAAAAGTCCGTGGGAATCGTTTAACAATGATTTTTCCAGCACTTCCCTTGAGTTTCCTTCGATATCAAAACCAATCATTAAACCTCTTCCCCTTGTTTCTTTTACTTTTGGGAATGTTTTAATGGCATTCATTAACAGGTTCCCCTTGCGGACATTTTCTTCAAGTAATTTTGGATTATTCACGGTATCAAGCATTACAAGAGCTGCAGCTGCGGCAATGGGGTTTCCGCCGAAAGTGCTGCCGTGATCTCCCGTTACAAAAACATCGCTCGTTTTTTCTCCAGCTAAAACTGCACCGCAGGGAATGCCCGCAGCAAGACCTTTCGCAAGCGTAATAATATCAGCTTTAATTGGGTTTCCGTCTTCGTCTTTATATTGTTCGTATGCAAGAAAACTTCCTGTTCTTCCAAGCCCGCACTGGATCTCGTCGAATATCATCAGTATGTCCCTTTGTTTGCATAAACGGGAAGCCTCTGCCATGAACTTTTCGTTTTGCGGTACAATGCCGCTTTCTCCCTGGATGGCTT
Organism: Treponema sp.; assembly: GCA_009784975.1. Lineage (GTDB taxonomy): Bacteria > Spirochaetota > Spirochaetia > Treponematales > Breznakiellaceae > WQXQ01. The sequence continues at coordinate 5,404 of WQXG01000056.1, read as the reverse complement.
CGATTAAAAGCGCGCAAACTTTTTTTTCGTCCAGTGTTTTTTCCAGCGTATCAATATCACCGCAGGGTATATGCAAAAAACCATCTGTAAAGGGACCAAAGTCTTTGTGAAATTTTTCCTGACCTGTGGCGGAAAGAGTTGTAATTGTTCTGCCGTGAAAACTTCCCTTTAAGGTTACAATCGTATGCCTTCCTGTACCGTATTTTAAAAGAGAATATTTTCTTGCTATTTTTACAGCGCCTTCATTTGCTTCCGCTCCGGAGTTTGCAAAAAACACATTTTTCATTTTGCATATTTGCGCAAGTTTTTGCGCGAAAGATAAACTCGTATCGCTTTGGTAATAATTGCATACATGAAAAAACTTTTTTGCCTGCTCGCTTACAGCATTTACAAGAGGCGGATAATTATGACCCAGTAAATTTACCGCTATGCCGCTGCCAAAATCAAGATATTTTTTGCCGTTTGTATCAAAGAGCCAGGAGCCTTCACCTTTTGTGAAAGTAACGGGGAGCCTTTGATATGTATCCATAAAATAATTAATCATTTTTTATCCTTTTTTCTGTTTCGGATGCTTCGTGTTCATTGCCCATTGCCCTGTAAATTGACGCGGCTCTTCTATATGCAATGGCTGCGTCACTCTGTCTGTTTGTTTTTGAATAGACATCGCCCATGGCGCGGTAACTTGCCGCAAGACCCCAGGAGTTTTCTATGCGCCTGTCTATTTTAATTGAAGATTCCAATGCCTGTAAAGCGCCCTGTGTATTTCCGGAAAGCGAACGTATCGAAGCGATTGTGTACCAATCGTAAGAAACATTTTCAAGGTTTTTTTCTTTTTCGTGTATTTCAAGACTGCGGCGGAAAGCGTCTTCTGCCTGCTGGAAAGAGCCAAGCGCGCGCAGAGCCAATCCTTTTGCCTGCCAGGAAAAAGCGATATAGAGCTTGTTTGTTTTTATATTCGCGCTTTCCCTGTTTACTTCGTTTAATACAGTCTGCGCGTCCGCTCTCGCGCTTAGCAAATTGCCTCTTGCCAAAAATATTCTGCTAACAGAAATTAATTCACTGTTACCTGACTTGTTTGCATCTGAAATAGCCTGGTTCCATTCTGCAAACGCTTCGTTTGTTCTGCCAAGCGATAACAGCACATTCCCCCGCGAAAAACAAATCCGTATAATAAGAGATAAATCATCCGCAAGAATTGCGTTTCGTTTTGCTTCTGTAAGAATCGTAAGCGCGTTTGTAAACTTCCCCTGCCCCGCTTCACTGTTGCCTGCTTTAAGCCAACCTTCCGCCTGAGATCGAAGCGTATTAATATCTCCCTGATTTTTAGGCGCAGATGAACATGAAAATAAAAACACCATTACAAATATAAGATAAAGAAAAACTGTTTTTTTCATTTTATACCTCTTTTAAAATTCCATATCTCTGGGACCTGCTCCGCCGGGACCGCCTTCCCTGTGTTCAGGAATACCGCCTCTTAGAAGAGGGTTATTTGCAATTGCAGTAAGGACATCCTGTACAGAGTTTAGCGTAACATTTAACTGGCTTACAAGAACAGCAATCTGCGGAAGCTGGGATGGCAGGAATTCTGCTGTTTTATCCAGACTGTCAATTACACCCGCAAGGGAAGCAAGCACTTGTTCAAGACTTGAGTAAAACAAACCGTTCGAATCTAGAAACGCCATTAAAGTTCCCTGCGGATCTGACATTCTATCAGTAACAACTTCGATATTGTCAAGAATTGGATTTAACTGCACAGAAAGATCATCAGCAATAACCGCGAGCCCAGCCGTTGCTCTTTCTACATTTTCTATAATCTGACCCAGAGGAAGCGCTCTTGCATTATCTGTTCCGGAAAGCGCGGTATTGAGATTTTCCAGCAATAACCGAGCCTGATTTAAAATAACATTGATATCATCTGTCGTTGAATCCGGGCGGCTTGCCAATCCTGTTGTAATAATAAATTTAGCCTCTATGGAATTAACTTCCGGTATAACAGAACCTTCGGGCAATAAATCTTCTCCCAATCCCGGATGAAAAAGAAAAGTATTGCCCAGCCCCAAAGGACTTATCTGCGCTTCAACAAGAGAGCCAACCCTTACCCTCTGCACATGCTCTTCAAAAATTGTAAAAAGCACTTCTACCTTGTTATCCTCTGCAAGTGATATTTTTTTAACATGGCCAATTGTAAAACCTTTGTACTGTATTGCCATATTCTGGCTTAACCCCTGAGCCGATGAAAAATAAGTTTTATATTGATAATCCTTTACAAACCAGCGTTGGCTTTTCCCCAGCATAAATATCGTAAAAATCAATATTGCCAATCCTAAGATAACAAGAGTACCAACAATTTGATCAGAATAACGAATTGAAAATTTCATAATGCCATCCCCATTCTTAAATAATTACTGAGTTCAGGATCGCTTAAAACATGTTCTTTTGTCGCCTGAAAAGATATCTTCCCGTCAACTATAACTATAACATATTCTGCTATCTCTTTTATTATACGCATATCATGGCAGACAAACGCTATCGACGCTCCTTCTTTTTGCTTTTGTTTGACAATGCTGATTAGTTTATTTGCTGATGTAGCATCCAGCGATTCTGTCCATTCATCAAGATATAAAAGCGACGGATTGCACAACATTGCCCTTGCAAAAGCGATCAATTTTTGTTCCCCCATTGAAAGCCTTGCAGGCCTTACAAGTAAATCCTTCCTGTAGCCTACAATGGCTGTTACTTCGCCGATACGCTCTGCCCTCTCTTTTTTTCCCATATGCGGAAAATGTATCCGCAGCGGAAGCTCAAGTATCTGATACAAATTCTGGTTCGCCCAAAGCGCGGAATCCTGAAAAACAAACGCGCTTTCACGGCGGAAATCAAGGTTTTCGCCGCGGCTCATCTGCGCTATATTTTTCCCCTTATAAAAAACTTCTCCTTTTTCCGGGACCAAAAGCCCCGCGGAAACTTTTAAAACAGTGCTTTTCCCGCTGCCGGAAGGTCCTACAATAGCGGTGGTTCTTTCTGCCATAATATCAACAGTAACCCCCTCTATAATATTTCTTCCCTGAGCGGAAAAAGTAACATTATTCAGTTCGATAATATTTGCCATAATGTTAACCTGTTTTATGCTAACACTACATAGTATAATGCAGATAAAAGCACATTTACCACTATACAGAGCGCAAAAGCTCCGCTGACCGCTTTTAACCCCGCTACAGGAACTTCTGTGCTTGCCCGTTCAACGGAAAACCCCTGTATCACCGCTACTGTAGAAATAATGGCTCCAAATGAAATGCTTTTAATCAATGACAGTAAAATATCCTGAAAATGCATATGCTGCAGCAAACTGCCGAAATATAAATCCATAGGGGTAGAACTGAACATCTGCGCAACCAGATAGGAACCTGCCAGCCCAAAAAGAGAAAAATAAATGTTTAACATCATTAAAGATACTGTTACACCCAGAAAACGGGGAACCGCCAGATGTTCAATCGGGTCAACCCCGACGGAAATATAGGCTTCTACCTCGTGGGAAATAACCATACCGGCAATTTCTGTCGCAATCGCGGTTGCAGAACGGGCAATTACAATAAATGCCGTTAATAGAGGCCCCAATTCCCTCATTATGATTATTATTAAAAGCGTATAAATAAGCTGCTGCTGGTTTAAAATCATCAGCAAGGGTCCGCCTATTACAAAAACAGCGGCTCCTATAGCCATAGCCAAAAGCGTCGAAATTCCCATAGCATGTACAAATGTAAAGAGTATCTGCATTATCAGTATTTTTAGGGAAGCTTTATAGTGGCGTACAAAATGCCCAACCCCAAACAGAGTCCTGGCAAAAAAACCCAGGTGATAAAACATTCTTTTTACAGGTGCAACAGGGTTCCACATAATGTAAATTATATACATTATTGATAAATAATGATAGTAGAAGCAGTCTTTTTTTACAAAATTATGAATTTTAAGGCAGAAGTTATAATTTTTTTAAGATTCTAAATTTTTAAGGCTCCTCTTGACAAAAAGCCGGTTTTTTTGTAAAAAGAAAGGACTAGCCGCCTATGTTATCACAGGCGGGGGGGTCATTAGCTCAGTTGGTTAGAGCAGGAGACTCATAATCTCTTGGTCCGAGGTTCAAGTCCTTGATGGCCCAGTGTCCGATAGAGTGTTTTTTAACTACCTTACAGGGATTCCAAACGATGCCGTTCTGGATATCTCAAACGGCAGCAAAGTCCTTATTTTAAGCGATCTCCACATGGGCGGCGGCACAAGCGATGATCTTAATTACAATAATGGGGAGATGCTTACCTGTATTCTGGAAGAATACTATTTTAAAAACGGCTGGTATCTTATTTTAAACGGCGATATAGAAGACCTCCAAAAATTTTCACTTGATGAAATACGTGAAAAATGGGCAGGGCTTTACAGGGTATTTAATCTTTTCGCGCGCGAAAACAGGCTCTACAAGATTTTCGGCAACCACGACGATTTGCTTGTTTTAAAGAAAAATATTTCCTATCCCTATAAAATTCATCCTGCCGTAAAAATCGAAACAGGGATTGTGAGCGCTTTTGTATTTCACGGCCATCAGTTATCTGCTATCTATTCAAGATTTAACAGTTTATTCGGATTATTTATAAAATATATCCTAAAACCTTTGCGTTTAAAAAACATCTCCGATTCCCGCAGCCCCTACAAACGGTTCCACATAGAAAAAAAAGCCTACTCTTTTTCCATGAAAAACCATTGTCTGTCCATTATCGGGCACACTCACCGCCCCCTCTTTGTATCATTGGGCCGTTTTGACTTTATTAAATTTGAAATCGAAAAGCTATGCCATGATTACCCAACCTCTTGCGGCGAAGACCGTATGCGCATGGAAAACGAAGTTATCGCCCTTAGAACAGAACTTGGCAAACTTAAACGAAAAGAACGCCGCGATGTTCTGCGCCAAAGCCTCTACGGAGACGAATTGCCTGTCCCCTGCCTTTTCAATTCAGGCAGCACTCTAGGCAAAAAAGGCTTAAACGCAATTGAAATGACCTGCGAAGACATCGCCCTTGTTTACTGGTTCACCGAAGGAAAAGGCAAAAAGTTCATCACAAGAGGCGGCTACAATATCACAAGCATTCCCGAAAGACCATACCGCCGCGCTGTGTTAAATCAGAACAAGCTGGATTACATTTTTGCGCGGATACGGTTGCTTGGCAACAGCGGGTAATCAGAAATGTATGCCTAAAGAATTTTACTTGGGGTCCCGTCGGCCGGTCAAAACACCGCACGCTTCGCACGCGGCGTTTTACCCGCCGAGGCGCACTGCTCGGGATAAATCCCTCACGCAACCTTTATCTCATTGACCTTTATTGTGCGCCACGCACTGCTGCTTCTATTTATCCACACGCAT
>WQXG01000055.1 GCA_009784975.1 Treponema sp. | reverse complement strand
TTATGCCCCCGCATTTTGATGTTACCAGATTAAACGATAACCTCCGAGAACTTGAAAACCTACGCCAACTAATGCTAGTCCTTCAACAATTCCTACAACTTGTTTCCAACTGTTTTATGCTCAAAGCCGACTTCTGCTACCGAGACGCATTACGCATTTACGCCAGCTTACAAGAACAAACCCGAAACCGAGTACCGGGAGCTGAACCGTTATTTAACGCATTAAAAACATTTTTCCACCGCCGAAGAAGAGCAGGTGCAGAACCCACCGAAATGGAACTCGAAAGAGACTTCAAACGCCTCATACACGGAAAAGCCGACGGCGAAATCATTATCGAAAACGAAACACCCAAAATTACAGGCGGTGTCCGCAAAGTCATTGATAATGTCCACGCAGGCAGAAGTGCATTTAAGGAAACAGAACAAGCCAGCATTGACGAAGCTACTGTTTTACACAAAAAATAATTAAAAAACCAAATCTTATCTTAAACGTTATTGTTAGATTATTACAATAATTTTTTTATTGTATTTTCTAAACACCTTGTGCAAATGGCACATAACTACCTGTAGACGAATTTCCTATAACCCATCCAAAAACACACATTATACGAATTTCGCATTAACCCCATAATAATAACATTAGACGACAAAACCTTGTTTTTACAGGTTAAGCGAAGGGTTAATATGCAACTTGTTATCAAAACGCAATATTGCTCACTATGCGAAAATTGGTGTTTTGGCGAAAGGTTTACAGGGAAATATAAATATAATTAAATTAGCGATTAGCCAGCTTTGATAAACGCCGGATGCCGTATGCGCCTGGCGTTTTTTTTACTCCCCGCGTCCTCTTTCAAACCTTCGGTTTGCAGTCTGCGAGAGTCCATGCCAACCCTCCCCCCGTTCGTGCGGTTCGTGGTAAAAAATTCTTCAAAATCATTTTAATTTAGTATTTACAGCACGATTAATCATATACCGGACTTCATCATTTGCATTTATTGCCGAAATTGCTGTATTTGGATACATTGCAGGGAAAACACGAAAAATTTCATCTGCGAATGCCTGACCAATGTATGTTATATCATTAAAGTCCAATGTAACTTCCAAAAATAATTCCAATCCGCTTAGAACACGTCTTGCTTGCGAGCGGGATACTAAATCGGTTGAATTTGCAAAGCGAATAGGAACAGTTGTTTTATCAAAATCCCCCGGTATTTCTGTTGAGAATTCATCAAAAATATCCTTAGGTGTTTTACTGCTGTTATTGAAAAGGCGCATATAAACATAAGTAGAATATTTCTGCCTGCCAATATCTAACTTACATTCTTTTTCCGTCTTTGAATTAAATGTTATCCCGTTGGATTTTATATAAAAATCGTCAAACATCTTGGAAGTAAAAAAGATACCCTGTCCTGAGTGGCGTTTAGTATCAGTTGTTCGTTTGCCTTTTACCAATTCCAATATAGAATCTTTTTCTTCCAAAAGATTAAATATCGTTTTGATATTTTTAAATATGCCGATTCCGTCATCAGAAATTGATACGGCGCTGTATATTTTATTTTCTGTGATAACAACGTTAATTTTTTTTCCTTTGGAATGTTCTATGGCATTATTAAATATTTCCAAAAAACCATAAGTCCACATACGCCAAATATTCTGCGGTGCATCCGAAAAATGCTTTTTAATATCTTTTTCCCAAACGCTGTCCTCGCTCAAAGTGCCGTCATTGCTGTAAGTATATTTGTATTGTTTTGATTTTATTTGATAATATCCGGATTTTTTTATTAATTGGTTTTTTGAAACTAATCTGTCAATATGCTTGTAAACAGCCGGCAATGATATACCAAATTGCTGTGATGTTAAAACGGCAAAATTTCTGTTTTCTGTAATATTATTCAGTATAAATGAGCGAATTTCCTCGCCGTGTTTTCTGACTCCGGGCATTTTTATCTCCTCAATATAATGTAAACCTTATCATTAATCATTATAAACCTTATAGACAAGCAAAGTCAACCTTATTTTTGCCCTAATTTAACTCCCCCTTTCCCCCTCTGTGCCTTTGTGCCCTCCGTGCCTTGGTGTGAATCTCTTGCAAAAAAAACACTTGTATAGCGGTTTTTCCGGAAAAATAAAAAAAAATTGAAAAATCTTTGATTCTCGGTCAAGCACCACGCATCTGCGCGCCATATATATATATAAATATTTTTTTGGAGGTTTTATGAAAAAACAATTGTTTTGGTTTGTCTTCCTTGCCGCGCTGCTTGTAACAGGGTGCGCCGGGTGTACTGTCCCGGCAGGGGAAGAGACAGATTCCGGCTCTCTTACGATTATGACGTGGAATGTTCACAATCTGTTCGACGGAGAGGACAATGGCTATGAATACGAGGAGTTTCTGCAGGCTTCAGGATGGTCTGCAGAAAAGTATCTTGGCAGGCTGAACAGCATAAGCGATGCAATCAGCAGGATTAATCCGCTGCCGGATATTATTCTGCTGCAGGAAATTGAATCGCTTACGGTTCTTGAAGACCTTGCCGAAGCAATCAGCGATGTTTCTTCCGGCAGTTATTCGTGGAGCCATTTTGCCGGGAATCCTGGAGCGGCAGTGGGATTGGGTATCTTAAGCAGTTATCCGCTTGCGGATATAAAAACCCACTCTATCACGATTAATGGCGACACTACGCCGCGCCCCGTACTAGAAACAAAAGTACAAACAAACGACAACGTGCCGGACTTTATCATTTTTGCCTGTCACTGGAAATCCAAAGTGGGCGGCGATGAAATTACCGAACATACACGCAAAGCCAGCGCAAGGGTGATTTTACGCCGTATCCGGGAATTACAGGAAAGTGAACCTGAACTTGGTATTATTATTGCGGGCGATTTAAATCTGACCCATGATGAATTCTACAGACAAAATGCATCAAGGATTTGCGCATTGCTCCCTGACGATCCTTATTGCGCAATGTTAACACAAGGTATTCAAAAAGATTATATCGTTATAAGCAGGAATATTCCTCCGGCGCCTGTACATTTTCCGCAGGAAACAATTGTGTTTTATTCGCCATGGATGCGGGAACTGGAAAACGGCACGTACTTTTACAGGAACAATTGGGAAACCATCGATCACTTTTTGGTATCCAGCCAATTTTTTACCGACAGCGGATGGGAATATCAAAAAACCATTGTTGTAAATTTTCCGCCGTTTGCCAATGCTAACGGAATACCTGTTTCATATAACACGCGCACAGGTTTGGGAATAAGTGATCATCTGCCGCTGGTAATGACGTTAATAATGTCTGTTAAGACAGACGCCGACTAAGCGCCTTTTTGGTTCAGGTTATTCAGAATAATCTGTAATTTGTCTTTCTCTATTAAATCGATCAGACGGGCTTCTGTATACCGTTTGGCTTCCTCTGAATAGGCGCCAACGGTAAGGCAGATGCCTTTGCCTGCTTTTACTTCTTTTAAGTGCGAATGAAAATCCCTTACAACCAATTCTCCGATAGACCCTTGAGTTCTTATAAACCGGAACATGATTAAATCCTGCCATTTAAAAGTATCAACTTCTGCAAGAATATCAGCCCAATCGCTTTTTGTAACAGAAATATTCAATATTTTTACTTTGGCTCTTGGATAATAAGTCATTACGATTTTCCGGCAAAGAGCGATAAAATCCGCAGAAGGAGCCATCAGGAAAACCTGTAAATTCCGGTTGGCGTTTAACTCAATGTATTTGCTCAAAAGGACATTTACATCTTTATACGAAGAATTTTCTGACTGGATCAGTTTAAGATACGGAATGGCTTTTGCTATTTCATTAATTTTAATTAATGTTGTAGCAAGCCTGTATCGAAGTTCAACCAGAATATCAGCTTTAATATTTGTGTGACGCAGTCCAATTTCAAAATCCTGTATGGCTGCTTCGTACTGTCTTGTATCAAGATGAATAGTTCCGGCAATCAGGCAGGAATTGGGACCCATTACAGGATCTGCGCGCAAATGATTAAAAACCCGCAGCGCCTGTTCCACCTGATTTGCTTCATGATAACATTCCGCCAGAGTGTAAAGGGATTCCTTGTCATCCGGAGCAAGGTCAATTGCCTTGCGGATAAAGTTCATCGCTTCCTTTGGTTTTTTCAGCCTAAAGAGAGCATGTCCCAGACAGCGCAAAACGGCAGGATTATCAGGATCCTGAACACGGGCATTTTGCAGAAGCTGAACTGCTTTTTCATAATTTTTTCTGTCAAATTCAAGAATACCCAGTTCAAAATTTACTTCAAAATTATCCTGTCTGTAACCTCTTGCCACCGAAAAACCCTTATATGCCTGATCCAGCATATTCAATTTCCGTGAAGAAATACCGTAGCGCAGGAAAACCTCAAAATTATCGATTCCCTTAATTTGATGATTACTGGCAATATGATCGGTCAGAATTTCGTAGTTTCTCATGGCCTTATCCCAGTTCTGCTCGTCAAAATAAGCGCTGGCTACCGTGTAGAGTGCTTCCGGATCATTTGGATTTTGGGCAAGCCGTTTATTTGCCTCTTTTACAGCTGCTTCCCGATCTTTGCTCAATTTTCCGCCGCCAAGAGAGAAACCGCGAAAACGACTGCCCGTCAGCAATAAAGCAACACTGACAATTAAAACAATGGCAACTACACCTATTATTACAGAAGTCATACTCTATATTATCGGTTGTTTTTATGTTTTTTTATATAGATATTGCCGATAATTACAACAATATAGTAATAAAATGGGCGGGCTATTGACATAAAGCAAATTCCACGCATAAACTTAATAAAGGAGTGAATCCAATGGTATCAAACATCGGCATAAAGATAGCCAACGGGGAATTCTACCCAATAATGGAGGAGAATTCTTTAACCAGGAAAAGATTGATTCTTACCACAGTTCACGACGATCAGCCCAGCGTACAAATAGACCTTTTCAGGAGCGCTGTTAACACAATGACAGAAGCTCAGTATATTGGCAGCCTGGTTGTAGAAAATATAAAGGCAAAACCCAGGGGAGAACCTTCCATAGAGATGGTTATGTCTTCTAACAGCGATGGCGAGATAATTGCCGAAGCCATTGATCTTGACACAAGCGCGGGCGGCGAACATTATGTGCTGACCGTTTCCCTTAAATCGCTTGATGAAACTTCACGCGATATGGATATTCCCGATTTTGAACTGGAATCCAACGAAGAGCCGCCTTCAGGGCTTTATAATGCTGCCAACAGAATCCGCGAAAAACAGACAAAACGCACCTCTGTATTACCTTTTGTACTAATCGGATTGCTCCTCATTTTGGGGCTTCTTGCAGTATGGCTGTTTTTCCTGGGAGGAATGGACACCGTACGGGGTATTTTTAACAAACCAGCCGCCGTTGAAACAGTCAGGGAAGAGCCCAAAATTGAGCCGGAACCTGTCAGGCAGACGGAGCCGGTAAGACAGGCAGAGCCCGTGAGACAGACAGAACCCGTCAGGCAGGCAGAGCCGGTAAGACAGACAGAACCTGTCAGGCAAGAGCCTGTACCGGTTATTCAATCGGCTCCTCCTACGCCCAGAACACAGGTTACCGCAAGTCGGCGGAATCCTCCGGTAGCATCCTACAATGTTCCTGCAACCATCCCCAGAGAAGGGGTAAATTACAGGATTAGATGGGGCGATACCTTATGGGATATATCCGAGGCCTTTTACCGTGATCCCTGGCTTTATCCAAGAATCGCAAGGCATAATAATATCCGTAATCCTAATTTAATAATTTCCGGCAGAATAATCAGAATTCCGCCCAAGAATTAGTGCAAGTATTTTGTCTTCTTTTAATATTCCTTCTTGGCTCCTGTACTTCGCAGCAGGTGCAGAAGGATTATTATCTGGGATTAACGGACACCGATAACAATGCAAAAATCAAATTATTTGAAAATGCTCTTTCATGCTCCAATGGTTATGTCAGGCGGGCAGCGGCTGAAGAACTTGCTATTTTAATGTCACGGGGCAGCGCATTATCAACCGGCACAATGGCGCGTATCCGCAATGAAGCCCGCGGTTTTTGGGCACAGGCATTAAAAACCGGTGTTAACAAAGAGGATGTTCTTTCGTTTCTGTTCGGACATGAGATTAATACTGCTTCTTTTAATCAAGCCAGGCTTTTTATTCTTGGGGAATGTGAAAAACAACAATTGGTTTTTACGGAGAGCGAGCGCGCCGCAATTGACGGACATCATTCTGTTGCACGGTTACGATACGCAGAAGCGCTGAATTTTTTCCGTGTTTTTTTAACAGACGAAGAATTACCTCAGTTATTTATTGATTATCCAAACCTTATAAATGATCTGGGAAGAGCGTTTCAGTATACACAGTCGGGCAGCGAAGGGCTCACTCTTTTTCTTAAATGGGAATCTAACCTTGTAAACGATAATTCCGATCTGCGCTACAGGCTTGTTTTTTTCGCGGCGCGGATAGCAAACCGAAGCGGATCAATCGCACAGGCGGCTTCGCTTTTTGAAAGAGCGCTTGACCTTGCTCCATCCGGAGAACAAAGAGACGCATGTTTCTGGTACCTGCTGGATCATTCAGTGAGCAGACCCGGCGTCTTTATCAGCCGTCTGGAGCAGCTCATCCCGCTCTGGCATAGCAACAGCTACTTTAACGGTTTGCTGGAAAGATTTTTGCAGCATCTTGTTTCAACCCAGGATTGGGCAAATATAATCCGAACCTTTAACCTGATTAAAGATACTGATGCCAATATTCCAAAAGGCGCATTTGCCTGGGTAATTGTCCGCGTAACCGAAGAAGGTCTGCTTTCTCAGGAGAGTGACCATGATCCGTTGCTTTTAACGCATATTGCATACAATGCATCAAGCGCTGTTAGCATTCCTTCATTATACTATCGTTTACAAAGCGCGGCTGCTTTGGGATTGCCGTTTCTGGAATACGCAGAATCGTCCCAGGAACAGCGCAGTGAGGCAGTTGAATTCCTGCTTGGGTTTTTCAGCAACAATGCGGTAAATTTTGTTATCCCCCACATAAGGTCTCTGGAGAGGGAACTGTCTCCCGGTGAATTGCGCGTTATTGCGAATAAATTAACCGAGGCGGGAATGTACTCCCAGGCATGGCGGCTTATCAATCTTTACATTAACAATGAAGGTTACGTGAGAGAAAGGCGCGATTTGGAATTGCTGTTCCCGCGTCCGTATCTTGAATTAACGGAAAAGTACGCCAATGAATTTAATATCGCGCCGTCTTTGCTTTTTGGACTTATCCGCACGGAGAGCGCATTCCAGAGCGCTGTTGTTTCGCGCGCGGGAGCAGTGGGCTTAACGCAGCTCATGCCGGCTACTGCGCAGGAAATGGCAGGCCGCATCCGCCGAGCCGGCGGGACCGATTACGGAACCAACCTTAATTTAAGCGATCCTGTTTTAAATGTTCACATTGGCTCTTTTTATTACAGATACCTTATGGGTTTATTTAACAACGATCTGCTTGCATTAATGGCATACAACGGCGGTTTGACCCGTGTCCGCCGCTGGCAGGCTGCGGCAAGAAATCTGCCTGCGGATTTAATAATGGAAACCGCCAACATTCTGGAAACAAGGGATTACGGCAGAAGGGTCACGGGTTTTGCGGCAGTTTACGAAGCATTATACTACTAAGCTGCTCGCGGGGATTTCCTTTTCTCACGAGCGTTTTGGCAGCGGCAATCAGCGCGGGAAGATCCCGGCCTGTATGTTCGTATAAATCTTCGTAAAAATTGTCTTCTGTGTGATACAGCCTGAACAATTCAAGATATGCATTGTTTACGGGCAAATCAATAAACCCCAGATAATTATCGCCTGAAAAACGGGTTTCATATTCGTCTTTGAATCTTTCCTTTGCCGTTTTAATAATCAATTCTTTTCCGGCTAATTTTTCTTCCCTGCCGGCATCCGATAAATAAAGGACATTCAGTTCTGCTGTCAATTCCTGAATAAAAGCTACATAATTTTCCCTGTCTTTTTCTGCCGTTTGCATTTTAAGATATTCTTCTGAATCAAGACCATAGCGTTTTTCCACAAACAACCGCGCGCCTTCGCTGCCGATAAACTGCGCCAGCTCTTCGTTAAATTTAACATTACCCTTTAAAAAAACTGTAGCGTGAACAAGTTCGTGAATTATAAGGTCGGCAAGCGCAGCAGGAGAATATTGGCGCATATATGAATAAAGCGGGTCTCTGAACCAGCCCAAAGTGCTAAAGGCATCAACTCCTCTAATCCAGACATCCAGGTCTTTTTTTTCCAGTTTTGAGCGTTCTTTGTATGCATCGTTATTATCAAAAAAGCCTTTGTAAGGCATCCTGCCGACAATCGGAAATCTCCACTCATGACGGCGAAAGGAATCCCTGGCAGAAGCAGAAACAATCGCGGCAAGATAATTGCGGTCAATTTCCACATATCGGGTGTAATTTTTGCTCATGGAAAGCCCCAAATCTTCCATTGCAAAAGCGCGGATATCCATAACAAGGCTGACAAACTCCTCGTTATCCACCTGTTCCAGAGGAATAGCCCGGTTCAGGTAACCCAGCAGGGTTACCCCCTGTTTAAGCGTATAACAGCCCGAAAACAGGACGCATGCCATAAATAGCAGTGATATTTTGATAATTTCCTCCTAAAAACGCCCTGGACAGAGTTCCAGTACACTTGAATCTTCTTTATTTTTACCCTATTATACCATCTTAGGAACTGAGTTCCAAGGCTGCTTTAATAAAAAAATATACTCTGATAATTTGAAATATCGGTGTTTTTTGATTAAAATTCATATTATAGCAAACAAAAGATTAGGAGAATTATATGGCAAGACCAGTAACGTTATTTTCAGGGCAGTGGACAGATCTCCCCTTTGAGAAATTCTGCGAAAAAGCAAAATCCTTTGGTTATGAGGGGGTTGAAATTGCATGTTGGGGCGATCATCTCAATTTAAAGATGGCGGCAACAGACCCTGCGTATGCGGAAGAACGTAAAAATATTTTAAAAAACAACGGCTTAAAAGCATTGGCTATCGCAGCGCATTCAATTGGAAAATGCGTAGGAGAAAACGGGAATCCGCGCCTTAACGAATTTGCGCCTGCAAACCTTGCGGGAAAACCGGAGGAAATCCGCAAATGGGCTATTCAGGAAATGAAATACGCCGCCGCTGCCGCAAAGAACCTTGGCGTTAAAATTGTCACCGGATTTATGGGCAGCCCTATTTGGGAATACTGGTATTCCTATCCGCAGGTCACTGAACAGGTGATAGATGAAGGTTATAAAAAAATTGTCAGTCTTTGGTCACCCATTTTTGACGATTTTGACAAAAGCGGCATAAAGTTTGCCCTTGAAGTACATCCAACAGATATTGCTTTTGATTATTATTCTGCCGAGCGTCTTCTTAAAGAATTTAAGAGCCGCAAAACTCTCGGCTTTAATTTAGATCCTTCTCACCTGATTTGGCAGGGCGTAAACCCCAGCTTTTTTATACGTGATTTTTCTTCAAAAATTGTACATGTTCACATAAAAGACACAGCGGTTACTCTGGACGGCAAAGCCGGCATACTCGGCTCTTACCTTGCATTCGGCGATGTAAGACGCGGCTGGAACTTCCGTTTACCGGGTCACGGCGATGTTGACTTTGAAAATCTTATTCGCGAGTTGAACGCTATCAATTACAAGGGACCTCTTTCCGTTGAATTCAAAGACACAGGCATGAACAGAGAAATCGGCGCAAAGGAAGCATACGAGTTCACCAAAAGCATCAACTTCTCACCCACAGACGTAGCCGACGACGGAAAACCCGAAGCGTAAGTCAATTAGCGGGCGATTAACTCAGTGGCGAGAGTACTACCTTCACACGGTAGGAGTCACTGGTTCGAATCCAGTATCGCCCACTCTAGCTAAGCCTCTCGCAGAGGCGCGGAGGCGCAGAGGACGCGGAGAAGAGAAGAGAAGGAAAGAAGAGAAAGAGTAGAGAATTCTTAATCCTTTTATTCTTCTCTGCGTTCTCCGCGTCTCCGCGCCTCTGCGAGAGTCCTTTCCAATATATTTAGCCTTGCAGGTCGAGCATGGAGGGGGTGTTTTGGCTGCCGAAGGTTGAACGTATTGTGCTGGAAACGTAGGGGTTGTTCCGTAATTCGGTTATTTCTGTCCGCAGTTCCGCCATGCGCTTGGAGAGCAATTCCTTGTTCTTTGTCGAGCGGACAACGGCTTCGCCTTTTAATTTTTCAAGCGATGCTTTTAAACCAGGCACTTCATCCGCAGAGCCAATCGTAAGATCGATATTCGGACTGGAAATTGAATAGTACATTTCTTCAAGAGGATCGATAACTTTCTGGATAGAAAATATATCGGCTACTATTTTTTCTTCTATTTCTACATAGGATAAAAGATCATCGGCGCTGCCCGATTCTATTACATTTTGCTGCTTATCAAGCAAATCAAGATAGGAGCGGAATCTGTCTCTTTGCTGCGTGAGCAGAATTTTAAAACGTTTTAAAACCGCAACTCTTTGAGCAAGTTCCGCAGAATCAATTTCATTTGCTGTTATTGTTGTTCCCGATACCATATTTCCTCCCGTGCAGTTATCCCGCAATATTAATTCCTGCCGCTTCCCGGTTAGGCTGCTCTACCGTCATCTGGCTGATTGAATTCCAGGTATTTCTTAAATCAGAAAGCATATTTTTAACCGCTGTCATTCTCTCTGTATCCTGAGTAATATTTGACTCCAGCAGTTCCCTGTTAAACCAGGTATAAAGCGAAAACAGATGTTTTGCGATTTCCCCGCCCTGTTCAAAATCCAGAGAAATCATTAATTCTGTAATAATTTCTTCGGTTTTCATGACAGATTTGCTAATCAGTTCAATTCTGCCGGGGTCTTTTTTATCGCCTTTATTTGCCTCAAGAAGCTCTATGGCTTTTGACAGCTGCCTTACAGCTTCATCGTACAGCATAACAATGAGCTGCCCCTGCCCCGCAGTTTTTATGCGTGTTTCTTTATATGATGATGAAGCGTCCTTATATGCCAAAATAGCCCTCTCTATTGATTATCGGCAGATTTTCAACCGGCTTTAACTCGCAAGCAGCTTAGTCATTAAAGGAATTAGTATAAATGTAGCAATGGAACTGCCAATACTAGAAAGAAAAAACACTAAAAGCGCCCTTGTAATCCTGTTCCGGTATATGCCTTTTAAACTGGTGGTATCATGCGTAATGTCCTGAACATCAGAAACACGCGGTTTGCTGAAAGTTATCTGAACAAGGCCGGAAAGTATACCAACCCCCACAAATGGAGTTAAAGTTGTTATCGGCGCGCCAAGGAAAGAAACAAGTATTGCAAGCGGATGCCCCAAAGCGATAATTGCTCCAATGGCGGCAAGAGAGCCGTTCCATAGTATCCATTGTTTTATCATTTCAAAGCCCATATCGGTCCCGGCGCGGAAAAAACCGGCGGCAATAAGCCCGATAATAATTGCAGGAATAATAAAACGCGCCGATTTTGAGAGAAACCCGGGCTTGGGAACTTTATCCAATTCCGTTAAATCTGTGTCTTTTTCATTTTTACTGAATTTTTCCAGATAAGTAATAATCCCCTGCATATGCCCCGCGCCGATTACGGCAACTATTCTTTTATTTTCCGCATCTTCCGGAACAGAAGTCCAGATTTTTGAGGCAAGGAACTGGTCTCTTTCATCTATTAATACTTCTTTTACGGCAGGCAGGTAATTGGACAATTCGCTCATCATGCCGTCAAGCTCATTTTTATTTTTTAGATTCTCTATTTCCTGTTCACTTAATTTTTCTGTTGTAAAAGCAGATGCCAAAAGAGAGGCAAGAAGCTTGGACTTGCTCCAAAGACCGCATTTTGCCCATGCACGGCGCAGAGTTGTGTGCACCTCGCGGTCGCAAAGGCTGTATGCTATCCCCATTTCTTTTGCGGATTCAATCGCTACCCTCATTTCTTCGCCGGGTTTTACCCCAAGCTGATTTCCAAGCCGCCGCTGAAAACTGGCAAGCACAAGATTTGCAATCAGCAAAAATCCTTTGCCCTCCCTAAAAACTTTGGATAAATTAAGCTTAGACCACGTATCATTCTGAATTATCGAATTATAGCGCCCCTGATCCAGTTCTACGCAGACCATGTCCGGCTTATCTTCGCAGATGATTCTTTTTACTTCTTCCATGCTTTCCCGCGAAACATGGGCAGTCCCGATTATTTTAATTTCTCTGCCGTTTAGAGTAAGTGTAGTAATATTACCGCTCATTGCTGGGAGCCCTCCGCGCCTCTCAAGCCAATCCCGCGGTGAGCCAGTTCAATTTCATTTAATCTGTATTCAACGCTTGCATAGGCTTCCAGCTCCTGCACCATTAAATAATATCTTTCTGCAAGCATTCTGTTACCTCTTATATCATAATATGAAGCTAAATAAAAAAGCATCCGCGATTTAGTGTAAATATTTTGTTCGCTCTCGACTCTTGAAACAACATTTACGTCTCCGCTAAGATCATGAAAAAGCCGGAGCATTGCCTGATCAAGAGAGTTGGCAGGAGCAGTGCGTAAAACCTGAGCCAAAAATTGTTTGGGGTCGGTCTGTCTTCCCGCGCGCATCCAGTTTATTGCGGCAAGTATCGCATAACTGAATTCCCTTGGCGCCTGTTTATAGGCATCCAAAAAAGCATCTCTTGCTCCAGCCCATTGCCTGTTTCTCATTCTGATAATGCCAATCGCTTCATGAGCAAAATAATAATCGGGCTTTAATCTTGCCAATGTAATATAATCCTGCTCTGCGCCCGCATAATCGCCCAGCTCGTCTTTAATCCCTGCGCTATATGCATAAGCCATAAAAATATCAGGCGCTATTTTGACAGCCCGGTTAAAGCTCTCCAGAGCTTGAGGCTTACGGTTCATATCCATTAAAACCAGCCCGTGATCTACCAGTATCCAGTAATTATCCGGCTCCAGCTTAAGCGCTGCATTTAAGTCTTCCAGCGCATCGCCGTAAAAACCGGCGCCTTTAAAAAGCCTTGCTCTTTCCTGCAATGGTTCTGCCCAATTTGGATATAATTCAATTGCGCGGATTAACAGCCTTTCGGCATTTCGCGCTTCCCTGTTATATCTGTGTACAACAGCGCGGCCTACCAGCGCTTCTCCGTTGTTCGGGTCGGCAGTCAGCGATCTGTCAAAATAACCGGCTGCAATACGCAGGTTGCGGTTTCTAAGATTGATGCTCCCCAAATCATTAAGAGCCCTTACATGGGCGGGATTGATTCCTATAATTCTGTCAAGAAAGGTTCGTCTTTCGCGATCTTTGCCTTCCACAGCGGCTGCATCTGCCAAAACCATCAGAGCATCGGTATTTCTGCTGTCTTTGGCTATTATATCATTTGCTATCCGCCTTGCATCTGCAGGTCTTCCGGCAGAATTTAAAACAGAGGCGCGCATTATTCTAATTGGCGTTTTTTCCGCTTCCTGCGGAGGTAAAGCATCAAATACCCTTAATGCCGATGAGAAATCCCTGCGGACAAGATGCTGCGCTATTTCATCCAAAATGGCTTCTATTTGGAAACTTTCAGGTGACGAACCTGACGTATCTTCCTGAGCCGTAACCCCGGAAACACCGGAAAAAAGCCCCAGCATAAGGATTAATAATAGGGATGCACCCCCTAAACCGCTTCCATTGAACTTAATTTTCATGATATTATATAGTATACAACATTTAATAAATCGGCAAGTTACTTAAGGGGTTTATGTTTCAATGAGAAAATCTTTAGCGACACGCATTATCGGTCTTGCTGTCCTGTATTGCATGGTATTCTTTTTTGTGGTAATTCTGCAATTTTCCAACAAGGGAAATTTCTCCCTGTCTGCGGGAGCCATGACCATAAGAGGACGCTATTCACAAACAGAGGCAGCTGTTACAGGTGAAGCATCCATAACAGGCGGAGTAAAAATTTTTTACGGCGGTCTTGACTTTAACCTGAAAGAAGAACGCGGAAAAGGATTGATGCTTACAGGTCCCGACGGCACTTTCCCGGTTAATCCGGAATTTTTAACGCTGACAGAAAATCCCGGCGCAGATTCTACTGTTAAACTTACTCTGCCCGGCGGAACAGAGATTATATTCAATTCGTCTGATTCGCCAAGAGGTCCTGAACTGCAAATCAATGCTGTATTTGCAGGCAATGTATCTGAAGTAGCCATACCGATTGTACCGCGCCGTTCTTCATTGGTCAGGGATAACGGACAAATAGGCATTGTCTTCGGCGGAGCACGTTATTTTTTCAGCAGCGCGGGTCTTGAACTGCAGGAAGGAAAAATTATTTTATCCAATAATAATTCCTTAATATCATACCGGCAAAGAGACAGGCAGAGAGTATTTAATCCGTCAGATTTTATTATTGCCAATGCGCAAAACTATGAAACTGTATTAAGAAACTGGCAGGATGCCGGTTTTGCATACTGGAATCAGAATATACTTCAGAACGAAGAAGATATAATCGCCTATCTTGCAGAGGCGCTGCGGCGCGGAAGTTATCCGGCAGCATTGAACTCTATCCCCAATAATTTTATCAGCAGCCCGAGACAAAGCTATAAATCGTCCGCGTTTGCCGGAGGAATGGCAAATGCTCACCGTACATTTGTTGCCATGCATAACGAAAAAACAAGCCAGATTACACGGGCAGTAAGGGAAAGATCTCTTGTCTTTTTAAGGGAAGAGCATCTGCTTGATTACCTTTTATCGCGGGGCAGCTCTGCCCTTGCCGGTGATGTTATCGAAGCGGTTAAAAACGCGGAACCGCAGATGCTTACAATCGATTATTGCGCAGGCTTGCTGGAATTTTTCACTGACGCAAGACGATGGCAGCTAAATACAAATGACGCAAATTATCCGATTGGACACTTAAAAGATCAGATATTTCAGCTTGTTTCAGATAACCTGAACCGGGACAGCGAAAAGGACGCTGTTTATATTTCTGCTGCAGACGGCATTAGCTCAGAATACAGCCTGCGGCTTGGGAAAGCTCTTGTTAGCTGGGCACAAACTGCCCAGGGAGCTGAAGCGGCTGAATGGACAGCAATCGGAAGGTCTTTGATTTTATCGGCTCTTGCGGGCAGCAATTCCGGCAGATTTTATAATCTGCTTAATCCTACACAACCGGGTTTTTCCAATTATTATCCAAGAGCAACATTACTTTCGGATACCGGGCACTGGATATGGACTGCCTCACCAACGGTAAGATCTTCATTTATAGACGGCAATGTTAACATCACTTTTTCTTTCCCGCCGAACACGGCTCATTATGTGATAGTAAGCGGCGTCCGTCCCTTTATAAAAATTCAAATTCACGGAATGGACTGGAGAACTGACAATCAATTTGAACGCTATGACTCTTCCGGCTGGGTATATTATCCCCAGGACCAATTGCTTGTTGTAAAACTCAGGCATCGCGCAACGGTAGAAAATATCAGAATTTTCTACAGGCTGCCGCCTGCTGCTGTAACTACGCCTGCAGAAACAAGAACAACGGAAGCCCCAGAGGTAGAAGCTGTTGAATAGACGCAAGCTCACTCTTTTAATTGCGATTATTTGCGCTGCAGTATTGATAATTATAATTTGCAGCGTTATTTTTACCTGCGGCAGAAGTACACAGCCGGAATTAATATTTGAACTTGCAGAAGCGGAAGAAGACCCCGGCTTTTTGGAAGAGTGCAGCTTACAGCATACAGAATTTACAGAAGCTGCTGAGGGAGCCAGAGTTTCATATCAAACATCGCGTCCATTGTCTTCTCTCGCGGGGTTAAGCAGGCTTTCCGGCCTTGGAGTAAATGTTACAGAAATTGATCCTGTAAATTATCAGAACCCGGACATCGGCGTCATGAGGCAGATGGGCGTGGATCAGCATATCATTTTATTTTTTTCCGGCGAACAATTTTACAATGAAGGAAATTATGACAGAGCGCTTGGAGAATATACGGCATCCATAAACCGTAATTCTGAATTTGCTCAGGCGTATGTTTCACGCGGCAACACATGGATGAAAAAACGCGATTTCCAGCGCGCAATAGACGATTACAGCCGCGCTATCAGGCTGGAAAACAACAGGGCAGAACTTTATAATTACCGAGGTTTTGCGCGGATGGAATTACGCGAAATGAATCTTGCAATCGAAGATTTTTCGCGCGCTATTTCCATTAACAGAAATTATGTTGATGCTTTAATTAACCGTTCCCATGTTTATTACCAAACCGGCAATTTTGCAAGAACAATAGAAGACTGCGATCAGATAATCAGGCTGGAACCTTCCAACGCTGTTATCTGGAACAGACGCGGCAGCGCATGGTACAGAAGGGAAGATGATGACAGGGCAATAAGGGATTTTACAGAAGCGATAAGATTAAGAAGCGATTATGCAATTGCATGGTACAACCGCGGCAATGCATGGTACAACAAAAAAGATTACGAAAGAGCACTTGCCGATTTAAACAGAAGCATTGCAATAAACCCGTCGTTTTCTGCCGCCTACACCAGCAGAGGAAATGTTTTTCAGCAGCTGGGCAGACACGAAAACGCAGCGGCAGATTTTAGGGCAGCAGGGAATTAAGGGGTATCTATTGTCAATCCCCAATTTCTCTCTTATACTTAAACTATGGTCAAAAGAAAATTGCCAATAGGCGGAATTCAGACATTCAGCGAAGTTCGCAAGGATTATGATGTATATATTGACAAAACAAAGCACATTTACGAATTAGCATCCAGATATAAAGCCGTATTCCTGTCTCGTCCCAGACGATTTGGCAAGTCGCTTTTATGTTCTACAATTGAAGCATTATTCAAAGGGCAAAAAGAACTGTTTACAGGGCTGGCTGTATCAAAAACCGAATGGGAGTGGAAAGAGCATCCGGTGATTTATATAGACCTTGGTTCAGGAAACTTTACAGAAAATGACGGCATAGACGCGCTAAAAACAAAGTTAAATTTTCAATTGAATAATTTTGCTCAAATGTACGGGATAACAATTAATAACGATAAGTATCCTTTTTTAAAATTCAGCCAACTGATTACAGAACTTTCAAAAAAAACAGGTCAGGTTGTAGTAATAATTGATGAATATGACAATCCTCTCCTGAGCACGATAGACAAACCGGAAGTCAATAAATCAATCAGGGAAGAATTAA
>WQXG01000054.1 GCA_009784975.1 Treponema sp. | reverse complement strand
TTATTATGGTAACTTGACTATTTTTATTAAAATAATGCTATAATGTTATTAAATTAATCTCGTTGTCTACGGGAAGATTTCAGTCTATAATTGGGAATTTAAAGGGTCCATTAAATTCCCAACTCCTCTTCCTCCGCGTCCTCTTTCAAACCTTCGGTTTGCAGTCTGCGCCCCCGCGAGAGTCCTTGCCAATCTTCCCCCATTGGTTTCAAGCATACATTTCTGATATAATTACTCATGCCAATAAAAATACCAAAAGAACTACCCGCCTTTGACGCATTATCCCGTGAAGGGGTTTTTGTGATGACAGAGGCGCGCGCACAAGCGCAGGATATAAGGCCTTTACGGGTTGGAATCATCAATTTGATGCCAACTACAATAGATACGGAAATACAGCTTTTGCGGCTTTTGGGCAATAGTCCGCTGCAGGTGGATATTACCTTTTTAAATATGGGCACACATACTTCCAAAAACGCGCCGCCGGGGCATCTTGAAAAATTTTATACCAGCGCGCAGGAAATAGTCAGATTAAATGTTCGGTTTGACGGGCTGATTATCACGGGCGCGCCTGTGGAAACCCTGCCTTTTGAACAGGTTGATTATTGGGATGAACTAACAAAAATAATCGACTATTCCCAAAAAAATGTTTTTTCTACTTTGCATATTTGCTGGGGCGCGCAAGCCGGGCTTTACCGCAGATACGGCATTCAGAAAAAACCGCTTGGTAAAAAACTTTTTGGGATTTTCCCTCATGCTGTAAACGATCTGAACAACAGCCTCTTTCGCGGCTTTGATGATGAGTTCCTCGCTCCCCAGTCAAGACACACCGCAAGCGATCGCGATGAGATCGCGGCGCATCCGCTCCTTACGATTCAAAGTGAAACAAACGAAGCCGGCGTGTTTATTTCAACTGCACGGGACGGCAGGGAAATTTACGTTTCAGGGCATCTTGAATACGATCCGCTCACCCTTGACCGCGAATACCGCAGGGATGTAGCCAAAGGACTTCCTATCGAAGTGCCAAAAAATTATTACCCCGATAACGATCCTGAAAAAAAACCCATAGTACGCTGGCGCGCGCATGCTAACTTGTTTTTTGATAACTGGCTTAACTATGTATATCAGGAAACGCCTTATAATCTGGAGGAATTATGATTTACAGGGAATACGGACAAACGGGCGATAAAGTATCTCTTCTTGGTTTCGGCGGAATGAGATTCAAAAACATTGATGATCATGATGAATGTATCCGTTTAATGATTGCGGCAGCAGAGGGCGGAATTAATTATTTTGATACTGCCCCGGGTTATTTTGAAACAAGAAGCGAGACAGTATTCGGCAAGGCTTTCGCGCAAATGAGAAAATTAAATTTGCCCTTTTACTGCGCAACCAAAACATTTGAAAGCACAGAAAGCGGCATACGCCGTGAAGTTGAAGCGCAGTTAAAACGCCTGGATATCGGAACTATCGATTTTTATCATATATGGTGTATTTCCACCCTTAATAATTGGGAAAACAGAAAAAAAGACGGTATCCTTAAAACATTGGCAAAATTAAAAGAAGAAGGTTTAATTAAACATATCTGTATTTCCAGCCATTTAATAAAAAATGAATTAAAAGAACTTTTAATGGAAGATGTTTTTGAAGGCGTATTGTTCGGTTATTCCGCCTACAATTTTAAAACAAGGCAGGAAGCATTTGACGCGGTAAAAGAAAAAAAACTGGGAGCTGTTATAATGAATCCCCTTGGCGGCGGTTTAATCCCGGATCATCCTGAACTTTTCAGGTTTCTGTGCAGGCATGGGGCATCCCCAAGTGAAAATATAATAGCCGCTGCGCTTCGAATTCTTTGGGATCATCCGGAAATTACAAGCACGCTTGTCGGCTTTGATACAATAGAGCATCTGAACGAAGCGCTGGAAGCGATGGAAAATTACAAGCCCCGTACACTTTTGGAACTTGAAGAAACAAAAGCAAAAGCCGCCGCTTTTTTTGAAAGATTTACAGTACCGTTGTGCACAGGCTGCGCGTACTGCGATAAATGCCCAAAAAAAATACCTATACCCTTTTTCATGGATGCCTATAACCATAAAATACTGGAAAAGTCAGCGAAAGACCCAATCGGAGACAGGCTTAGATGGCACTGGAATATTAACAGGTCAGCCGCTTGTGAATGCAGCGAATGCGGTCTTTGCGAAGAAGCATGCACACAGCATATAAAAATAATAGACAGATTAAAGGAAATTTCCAAACAGGGTTAATTGCTTTTAGCGTCAAAGAAAAACGAAAGTATCAGCGGAATGTGGGTTGCAAGCAGCAAACCAAAGCCGATCAATGTATGCTGCGAGAAAAACGCCCAGTAGGTCATTGAAGCCAGAACAGGCAGAATTATAATGCCGATAAATGACAGAAACGCTGTAAAAATGCGAAATCTTTTTACCATTAAGTTAATAAAGAAAGGAATACCGGCTGCAAGAGCTGTCCACAGAACAGGCGCCATAATAAGTAAAATCGGATCGTTTGTAGAACTCCAGCTTAAAGCTCTTAGCGCGCCGACAGGAATCAGCCAAAGCAGTGCAAAATTGGCAAAATCAAAATCACCGGAAAAGCGTTTAAAAATCAATATTATTAAATACAAAACCAGCGGAATAAGAACCGGCAGGCTTACGATATCAATGAATCCAAAAAGAACACGGGTAAATCCAAATCCCCCGGGGCTTACAAGATAGCCCAGGAAGAATTGAATTATGGCAGTAATGCTCCCCAGCAATAATGCCCATACGCCTGAACCGCCGCTCTGAATAAAAGCGCGGCGAAAAAGATAAAACACGGGAACCCACAACAGGCAAAAAACAGTCATTAAGGCGGACCTTTATGAAAATTTAGCTATTGGTACAAATGATTCAGTCTTAAGCGATGCGCCGCCGACCAATGCGCCGTCGATATTCTGCATTGCCATAAGCTCCGCGGCATTTTCCGGCTTTACAGAACCGCCGTACTGAATAATGATCTTGGATGCCGCATCTTCCGAATACAGGCGCGCTATTACCTTGCGGACAAAAGCATGAACTGCTTCCGCATCCTGCGGGGTCGCTGTCTTTCCGGTGCCGATAGCCCAGACAGGCTCATAGGCAATAACAACATTACTTAAATCTGTTACCCCTTCAAGACCTTTAACTGTCTGCCTTTCGCAAACTTCCTCTACCTTGCCGGCTTCGCGTTCTTCCAGCAGCTCTCCAATACAAAGGATAACTTCAAACCCGTGTTTAAGAGCGAGTTTTACTTTTTTATTGATAAGCGCATCGTCTTCTTTGTAATTATGCCGTCTTTCGCTATGACCTAAAATGATTGTCTGCACTCCAAGGTCTTTAAGCTGCAATACCGATACTTCACCTGTATGAGCGCCCTGCTCTTCCGGCGCGCAATTTTGCGCCCCAAGCCTGATGTTCGAGCCTTCTATAACAGCGCTTACAGTTTCAAGTAATGTAAAAGAAGGAGCGACAAGGTACTTGTGCTTACCGTCTCTTAACTGATTTACCATTTCCTGAGCCAACTGCGCCGCGGCGCTGCGGGTCATATGCATCTTCCAGTTACCCGCCATATAATAATTTCTGCTCATATTATCCCCTGCACACTTCGATACCCGGTAATTTTCTGCCTTCGAGCAGTTCAAGGGAAGCGCCGCCGCCTGTGGAGACATGGCTCATTTTTGCCGCGAGCCCGAACTTGTTAACTGCCGCAACAGAATCGCCGCCGCCCACTACAGTGGTGACGCCTTTTCCGGTAGCATCTGCTACAAGTTTTGCCACTTCTTCTGTGCCTTTTGCGAAAGCCGCAAATTCAAAAACGCCGACAGGTCCGTTCCATACAATGGTTTTTGCACTGCCAAGAACTTCCCTGTATTTGGCAAGTGTTTTGGGACCCACATCAAGCCCCATCATGTTATCGGGGAGATCGAGGCCGTCTACGGGGACGGGAGCTGCTTTATCGTCAAATGACGTGGCGGCAATGTGATCAAGGGGGAGGACAATCTGCACACCCGCGCTGTTTGCCGCGGAGAGGATTTTTTTTGCAGTTTCGATCTGATCGTCTTCGACAAGGGACTTCCCTACTTTATAACCTTGCGCCTTAAGGAAGGTATATGCCATTCCGCCGCCAATAACAAGCGCGCTGGAGTTTTTTAAGAGGCTTTCCAGCACCGCAATTTTTGATGAAACTTTCGCGCCGCCGATAATCGCTACAAGCGGTTTTTGCGGATTAGTAACAATTGGTTCAAGATAGGCAACTTCCTTTTCCATGAGGAAACCGGCAACCGATACCGGTACAAATTTGGCAATAGAAGCTGTTGAAGCATGATCTCTGTGAGCGGTACCGAATGCGTCATTTACAAATATATCGCCGTAAAGCGCGAGTTCTTTCGCAAGCTTGTCAAGGTCAGCCGCTTCTTTTGCGGTTTCTTCTTTATGAAAGCGGGTATTTTCCAGCATGATAACAGCGCCGTCACCCTGGCTTTCGATAAAAGCTTTTTTGTTATAGCAGCTGTCTTCTCCCGCGAAAATAACCGGTTTACCCAGCTTGTTTTGCAAGTACGCGGCAACAGGCGCCATGCGATGTTTGCCTTTTATGTACGCATCTTCGTCAAAAGACGCGCCGCTCTTGTCAGCTTTTTCTTTTGCTTTTTTTGCGTCCTTGGAAGGATCTCCAAGGTGCGACATAAGGGTGAGGGATTTCGCTCCCTGTTCCAGAATGTATTGAATGGTAGGCAGAGCCGCGGCAATACGAGTATCGTCCTGCACTACTCCATC
Organism: Treponema sp.; assembly: GCA_009784975.1. Taxonomy (GTDB): domain Bacteria; phylum Spirochaetota; class Spirochaetia; order Treponematales; family Breznakiellaceae; genus WQXQ01. Next base: position 13,411 of record WQXG01000054.1, on the reverse strand, counting down.
TTTCATCGGCACGTTAAAATCAACGCGCATAATAACACGTTTACCTTTAAGGTCAACAGTCTTAACAGTTTTAATCATAGATATCTCCTAAAAAATATTTCCAAAAATTCTCTCGCAGAGGCGCAGAGGCGAAGAGAACGCAGAGGAAGAAAAAGGGAAAGTGTTTTTGTTTGAAAAATTATCGTGATGTTTTCACGCATTGATTTCAAACAATAACCCTTTTATTCCTTCTCTGCGCCTCTGCGCCTCTGCGCCTCCGCGAGAACTCTTCCAAAAATTTACTTCTTGCTGTCAATATATTTAAGCAGATCTATTACCTTGTTTGAATAGCCCCATTCATTGTCGTACCAGGAAACAATTTTAAAGAAGCGTTTTTCGCCGGGGAGATTATTCTGCTTGGTGGCAAGACTGTCGTAAATCGATGTGTGGGAATCATGAATGATGTCTGTGGAGACAATTTCGTCCTGCTGGTATTCCAGAATGCCTTTAAGATATGTTTCTGATGCTTTTTTAAAAGCCGCGTCTATTTCGCCGATAGAAGTGTCTTTTTCTGTGCGGAAAACAAGGTCAACAACCGAGCCTGTGACTGTGGGAACACGGAAGCTCATACCTGTCAGTTTGCCTTTTGTTGAAGGAAGCACTTCGCCTACTGCTTTCGCCGCGCCTGTGGTTGACGGAATAATGTTGATAGCTGCCGCCCTTCCGCCTCTCCAGTCTTTCTGGGAAATACCGTCCACGGTTTTCTGGGTTGCAGTGTAAGCGTGAATTGTAGTCATAAGACCGGTTTCTACGCCGAAACCTTCCTTAATTAAAACATGAACAAGCGGGGCAAGACAGTTTGTGGTGCAGCTTGCGTTGGAAATTACATGGTGTTTTCCGGCATCGTATTCGGCTTCGTTTACACCCATTACAATTGTTTTGATTGGCTTGGAAGCATCATCGGACTTGCCGGGAGCGGAAAGAATAACCTTTTTCGCGCCTGCAGCAATGTGCCCGTAAGATTTTTCGGTATTGTAGATACCTGTACATTCCAGTACATATTCTACATTCATGTCCTTCCAGGGAAGCGCCTCAGGGCCTGCTACCTTTCCGGATACGCATTTAATCTTGTGCCCGTTAACCACAAGAATATCGTCGCCGTCAGTGCCAATATCGGCTTTCATCCGGCCTTGTGCTGAATCATATTTTAACTGATAGGCAAAATACTTTGCGTCTGTTGACAGATCTACCACTGCTACAACATCAATTTTGTCTTTTCCCAGCAGATTTTGCTCTACCAGGGACTGAAAAACAAGGCGTCCAATCCGCCCAAAACCATTAATCGCTACTTTCATCATAACCTCCGAAATATTTATCAATTTTTCTTAGATTATAGGAAAATGCAATATTAGTCAATATTCAAAAAGAATTAAACCACGAACCACACAACCACACGAACCTAAGCTTCGATTTCAAACAGCAAGTTCGTGTGTTTATTCGTGGTAAGATTCTTAATACTTTTCTCGTCCTATTGTCGTTTCACTGCCGTGTCCCGGGCAGACAATGGTATTTGGGGGCATGGCAAACAGGCGGTTTAGGCTTGAAATTATATCTTTTTCGCTGCCGCCGGGGAGATCGGTGCGGCCGATTCCGCCTGCAAACAGGGTATCCCCTGTAAAAAGCATATTTTGCTCTTTATCCCAAAAAGCGACGCTTCCTGGAGTGTGGCCGGGAAGATGTACGATCGTAAAAGGACCCAAAGAATCGCCTTCTTCCAAAAGGATATCCGCCGGGGGCATATCGTTCCAGTAAACATCCAAAAATGAAGCGTCTCCAAAAGCAGCCTTAACGCTGTTTTTGTGTATATTGTACGAATCAATGCCAAGATTGCATGCGTCCAGCCGGTGAATGGCAATTTGGGGTTTACCTGCCAAAGACAGCTCCGGCACAGCGCCGATATGGTCAAAATGACCGTGAGTCAGTAGAATGTATTTAGGAGCGAGATTGAGTTTTTTTAAAGTAAAGATAATTTTATCCGCTTCGTCGCCGGGATCAATGACAGCGGCTTCGCCTTGACCCGTGTGATAAATCCAGCAATTGGTTGAAAGCGGTCCTACAATCAATTTGGTAAATTTTTTAGGCATGAGGGATAATAACACGCGAGGAATTTATTTACTAGTCATAATATTGATAGTTGCCGTATGTTACGGACTCATTCCCCTTGCAGGAGCATTCTACCGCCGTTACAAGTGGAGACGGTTCAGAAGCCGTTTTAATACCCTGCGTCTGTGTAAACTTTTGGATTACCGCCAATACAGAATGCTTTTAAACGAAGGCGGCATATTTCGTTTTTCCGGCGGAATCGAATCAATTACGGACGGACATACCCTCTGGGTAAAAGGCGAGGATATGACAATCCCCGTATCTCTTGATAAAACAAAATGTTATCTTTTGCCGGTACAGGAAGGAGAAATGCCGCAGGCGCCGGAACAAATCCGCCGGAATACAGTCTGCACCATGACAGAAGGCACAAAAGTTTTTATCGGCGGACAGGTAAAAATGCAAAACAACAGATTGAGTTTTTGTTCAACAAAAGATGAAACCTTAATGGTTATCTTTTATAATTGCTCCGATGAAGATTTACCCGCCGGAATAATAAGCGGTGCCAGAGCACAAAATGATTACTGGAATAATCTTACTCCGGCATCAGTTATATCAGGCGCGCTGGCGCTAATTTATATGGCGGCATCCCTTTTAGGACGGCCTGCATTCCGCCTTACAGTAATAAGCGCAATTATAGCGGTTTTTATTCCCATCCTCCCGGTACTTCCTCCGGGTCTGCTTTTTACAAACCTTTACAACCGGCTGATTTGGAAAACAAGAAAATTAAGGGCAAAAGAAGACCTTGTTTATTACGGACTTTTACAGGAAAAAAACACAATCAATGCACATGTTAATGTACATTTCATGGAAATATTTGCCATATTGATACTTCTGTTCGGAATATTTTTAAACGTGGTATTCATTTTTTTAATACTATTCCAGTTTGAAGTTATATCGTTTTAGGTTTATTGTTCGTTTTCATTATCTGATGTTTTGGGTTTGGCAAAATTAACCGTTAATGTTCTGCCGCGAAACCTTAATCCGTTAAGAGCTTCGATAATTTCATCGGCTTTGGAATCCCTTACCTGAACAAAAGAATAATTATCAAGAATTCTGATAATACCGATATCTTCTCTTGGCGTTTTTGTATTTGCCATGATCATGGAAATAACTTCACGCGGAAACAGGCGGCGGTTTTTTCCAATGCTGATAAAAAGCCTCTTTGATTCTTCTTCCGAAAGAAAGCTTTTTTCTGAAAGCTCTTCAGATGCAGACAGCCTGTCGATATTTACTTTTTTTTGTTTTACAGGTTTTTCCGCAAGGGTTTTTAACCCCATGCTGGGATTTTCTTTTCCGTCATAATACATAAAAAGCCATGCCGCGGCAAACGAGCGCTTAAAAAATGGAATTTCTTTTTTAAAAATCTTGTAATACTCATGCAGCAGCGCGGCATCAGTATCACTTTGCATCTTGTCAAGAACTTCTTTCAGGTTTCCTCTTGCTTTTTCCTTGTTTAACAGCATTTCTCCACACCTTCATTATGATTTTAAAACAGTATGACATAGAATCGTTTTTTTTTCAATATGCAATATCCCGTCTGCAATATCCCGTCTTTTATTGCTGACATTTTTCCCAAAATACTATATCCTTAATATAGTGAAAAAAACATTTTGGCAGATATTGAATATAGTATTGCTCTCGGCAGCGGGTTTATTAATTATCCTGATTACAATTGGGTCTATAATTGCCCTTACACGTTCAAACGCTCCCCCTCCTCAAAATACCGGTGAAACCATGGTTTTTTCAGGGTTGGGACTGCTTCGAATCCCTTTGTCCAATTCATCGCTTTTGCTTCTTTCGATAGCATATCCGTATCAGGCAAATGATACGGCGTTTATGGAAGAACTTGCCGCAAAAATCGGCGATTTTAGGGCAATTGCCGTCAATTATTTTACATCTTTACCCGAATCTGCCCTGATTTATATCGATGAAGAAGCCGCAAAACAGGAAATTTTAAGGCGTTTTAACAGCAATCTGCGTTTGGGGCGCATTTCTACCCTGTATTTCAGCGATATGACAGTAATTGAAGCCGCAGCGGGTCTTTAGTTTAGGAACAGTTTCAGCGGCTTAGGCTGCAACTTTGACATATTTTTTGTGTCAAAATATAAAATATGGGAGATTTATATGGGATCATCGGCTAAGGTTATTATCGCAGTTATCCCTATTGTGGGGATTGTCATGGGTTCGGTAGTAATTTTTTTCTACCTGTTATGGAATCACAAAAGAAAAATTTTATCAATAAAAGCCGGGCAATACACAAAACCTGACTTTAATCTTCTTACATTCAGTCTTTTATCCGGATTACTATTAAGCAGCGTTGGCGTTGCGTTAACAATATTGTTATCACTGGTAGTAAAGGAGGCTTCGTACGGCCTGTTGGGGGGCATCATACCTCTGTCGATGGGTATTGGTCTTTTGGCTTTTTATATGATAAAACGCCGCGAAAAGAATGCTAACGAACGATCCTGACCTGAAGTCAGGCGATGATTCCCAGGCTATTGCGGCAATACAAACAGGTGACCTTAACGATCAGTTAATAGTCAGCCAGATTGTCAGCGGGCAGAAAGACCTGTTTCGTCTTTTGGTGCGCCAGCATGAAAAAGCGGATTATGGGATGGGATTGAGTTTTTTCCGTAATCCGGAGGATGCCGGCGATTTTACACAGGAAGTTTTCCTGAAGGCATACCGGAGCCTCTCCCGTTTTGAAGGAAGAAGCCGGTTTTCTACATGGCTTTATAAAATTGCCTATAATACGGCATTAAACGAGGTAAACAGGAGGAAGGAATACCATAGCCTTGCGGAGGAAGATTCCCAGAAACTTGTTAACAGCACGGAAACTCCGGAACGTATAGCTCTTCGCAATGCGGCAAAAAGCGCGGTTCATGCGGCATTAAAGGAATTACCTGAACGCTTTAGAATATGTGTAGATTTGTTTTATTTTTATGACCGGTCGCATCAGGAGATTGAGGCAATTACAGGAATTCCTGTAAATACCATTAAGTCTCATGTTTTCAGATCGAAAATAATATTAAGGGAAAAACTGGAAAGTTTTACCGAAAACTAGGAAAAGGAGCACAGGATGAATTGTTCAAAGATTATGGATTTAGTTTATGAATATTCGGGAGATGACATGCCTATTATTTACCAAATACAGGTAGGTCTTCACGCCTTCTTCTGCTCCGCCTGCGCCCGGCAAATGGAAACGCTGGAACAAGCCAGAACAATCCTAAGCGAGGATTTCTTTGTTCCCTCCCCAAATCTTGAAGACTCAATTATGTCAAGAATTGCAATCGAAGAAGAATGCGCGTCCGCGCTTGATGAAACCGAAGAAATTTTTGCCTCTCCCGCGTGGTTATCCACGCGCAATTGGGTAATAGCAGGTCTTATAATAATGGTATGTCTTGCAACAACATTCTTTGGTCTTGAATATCAAAATCTTGCAAACGAAACAGGAAAATCGTTTCTGCTGCCTATTGGCATAACAATCGGAATTGTTCTAACCACTTACGGCGCGCTTTTTATAGGCAGCCATTTAAAGGAGCTTTCACAACGCTTTGGACTATAAAAAATCTGCCGCTTTATCCGCGGCAATAATTCTTTTGTTTTTTTCCTGCAATCATATCACATCTTCTCAATATGAATTTGCTCTGGGAACAGTTTGCTCTGTTTCGCTTTTTGAATACGGGAACAACACCATCTACAATAATATTTTTTTTAAGATACGTGAAATAGAAAACCAAATGAGCGTTCACATTCCTTTTTCTGATATCAGCCGCATAAACGCAGCCGCAGGAATAGAGCCTGTAACAGTTAATGAAGATGTTTTTAAAGTAATAGAACGCGCTAAATATTTTGCAGAAGTTTCAGGCGGCGCTTTTGATCCTACTGTAGGACCCATTGTATCTTTATGGGGAATTGGCAGCGAAAACCAGCGTGTCCCGTCTCAGAAAGAAATTGAAGAAACGCTGCCTCTTGTAAACTGGCGCTATCTTGAACTTGACGCGGAAACAAACAGCGTATTTTTAAAATACCCCAATATGGCGCTTGATTTAGGCGCTATCGCAAAGGGCTACGCCGCGGATGAGGCTTCCAATATCGCAAAAAGCGCAGGTGTAAAAAGAGCAAGTATCGATCTTGGCGGCAATGTTATCATTTACGGAATAAAAAAAGATAAAAGTCCCTGGAGAGTCGGCATACAAAACCCCGGCAAGGATCGCGGCATAATTTTAGGAATAATAAATGTGCAGGATAAAACCGTTGTTACATCCGGCATCTACGAAAGATATTTTACAGAAAACGAAATCCACTATCATCATATTTTTGATCCCTCAAACGGCTATCCTGCGCAAAACAGCCTTATATCGGTTACGGTAATCACAGATATCTCAATGGACGCCGACGCCCTATCCACGGCTATTTTTGTGTTGGGCTTTGAAAAAGGAAGCGAGCTGCTTAAAGATTTCCCGCAAGCGCAGGCTGTCTTTATCTTTAAAGACAACAGCATAATAACAACCCCCGGCGTAAATTTCACAATCACAGATAAAACATATTTTCTCAAAAACTAAGAACTTTCAGGGAATTTTGGGAGGACTCTCGCTGAGGCGCGGATAATTCTGGGAAGACTCACGCGGAGGCGCAGAGGCGCAGAGGACGCGGAGCGGTTGTTCGATATCTTCCCTTTTTTCCCAAGAAATCTTTGAATTAATCTGAGATATGAAGGAATAAAGGGGAAGATTTCGTATTTCTGCTCCGCGTCCTCCTTCAAACCTTCGGTTTACAGTCTGCGAGAAACAATCCCAAACTCTTCCCCCTCTTCCTCTGCGTCCTCTGCGCCTCTGCGCCTCCGCGTGAGTCCTGGCAAATTAATTCATTAACCACGGCAGCCAAGACAACAAAATAATAATTATTAAGATAACATATCCCGCGGGTTTGGTGCGTACTTTATGTGTGTCGGGGATTGGCTGGGGTTCTTGGCTTAGTTCCAGCATTAGATTATCAATTTCTGTTATAAAGTTTTTGCCTGTTATGCGGTATTTTCTGCCCATTAAAAATGAAAAAATACGCAAAGATAGAGATAGCAGGTTTCCAAATGTGCCGGGTAATTTTAAATCCTTGCTGATTGTAAATTTAGACAGCATCACAAGGGCAGCAAGCGTAAAGGCGCGGTGAACGCCTGCTGTAAGAGCGCCGGATGTAATTTTAAAAGCGCCAATGGAGAATAAAACGCGTCCGTAAGGGATTATAAGATTAAACGCGATTATAAAAACAATCAGTAAAATCGTAAAAAGAGGATTTGTTTTTTTTCCGTATAACAGCGCAAGAAGCCAAAAAAATAAAAACTGCAAAACCCTTAACTGTGTAACCGGATTAAATAAAAGAGCAGGCATTATCAAAAACCCGGCAATTAGCAAAAATAAGGAATGTAAATCATTTTTTTTATTTCCCAATTCCTCATTCCCGATACCCGGCTCCTCTTCCCTATTTTCCAGTTTTAAAAACCATTTTGAGCGCTGTGTAAAAATCCCGCAAAAAACACCCAAAACAATGCCTGTAACAAGCCCGGCTGCCAAAAACGGGGGGGCTATATAAAAAACATTTTCCTTAAAAATAAAAACATGCGCCAATGCCAACTGCGAAATATTGGAAACAAATGCTCCTGCCGTGCCTATACCAACAAATGTTATATGCCTTTTGCCAAAAAGAAAACGCAGTAAAAACATAAGAAGCGCGGATAAAAATGTGCCTGTAAGCGAAAATAAAAATATATAGGAAAACAATGTACCTGTAATTATTGCCTGCCCAAAAACTTTTATACAAACCAAAACCAAAAAAGAACGCAGCGGAAAAATGCCCAAAGCAAGCATAAGCGGCAGATTGGCAAGACCTATGCGCAAAAAAGGCAGCGGTTTTGGAATCATGTATTCAACAGCGGAAAGAAAAAGGCACAAAGCTCCCAAAATCGCAAGATTCCTGGGGGAGCCCCCTGTTTCAAAAGGCTTACCAGGCAATGATATCGACATCATCGTCTCCGCTGCCCTGAATTATCAATAAAACATTATTGGGAAGACATGCCGCCCATTGTCCGTGTCTTACAACATTGCCTGATGCCACACAGGTTTGATTTTCGCAAGGCGACGATTCCACCCATGCGCGGTTATCGTTTATCCTGACTGTTGTTTCCCCCAAAACTCCCTTAACAACCACAGTTTCAGCCGCCTCTATTGGAAATGTCCATTCGCTGTCCTGTCCGCGTATTAACACATACGCTTTTCCCTGCGGTTTAATGTAAGCGCTGTACGCAGAAAAAATTGTTAAACCTGTTACAACGAGGATTATGATGATATCGGCGGGTTTTGGGAAATGTTTCATTACCCCAGCTCTTCTGCGCGTTTTTTGGCGGCTTCTACTGCTTTCATTACTGTGCTGCGGAATGCGCCGTTTTCAAGAGCCGCGATTCCTGCGAGTGTTGTTCCGCCGGGAGATGTTACCATGTCTTTTAATTCACCGGGTTGTTTTCCGGTTTCTTGAACCATTGCGGCAGCTCCTGTAACAGTTTGGACAGCGTAATAAAGAGCTTTGTCTTTTGGCATACCGGAATGCACCGCTCCGTCTGCAAGAGCTTCTATGAATAGATAAACAAATGCCGGTCCTGAGCCGGATAGCCCTGTCACAGCGTTCATGAAACGCTCATCGATAATATCTACCAAACCTGCGCCGTTTAGCAATGTTTTTAATTCTTCTGCTTTTTGCTGTGATACTTCCTGTGAAACAGACATGGCTATCATTCCCTTCCCGATAAGAGAAGGTGTGTTGGGCATAATGCGAACAACAGGAGTTTTTACATAAGATTGTATCCTGGCGATAGACCAGCCTGCCGCCATGGAAACAAGTACAGGAGAGGGGTTTCTTTTTTCTATCGCAGGGGTGATTTCTGCTAACACTTGATCCAACACCTGCGGTTTTACAGCAAGGAAAATAAAATCGCACATTTGCGCGGCTTCTATGTTTGTTTTTAATGTTTTTGCTCCGGCAGAAACAGCCGCGTTATGCGCTTTTTCACTGTCGGCATCTGTAAGAAAAATGTTTTCCGGTTTAATAACCCGTGCCGCGGCTTTCATGAGGGCAAAACCCATGTTGCCGCAGCCGATAAATGCTATAGCGCTCATCAATCTACTCCTGCCGCTTTACGAAAACGTTTTAGTACAGAAGCAGCAATCGGGCGCGCTTTTTCTGCCCCATTTTGCAGAATTTTATCAAGCGAGGGAATGTCTGCCATTATCGCATCATAGCGCTCGCGCATGGGAGAAAGCGTGCGGTTAACAACACGGAACAGTTCTTCCTTTGCTTCTCCCCAGCCCATACCGCCGTTTCTGTAGCGGGAAGCAAGAGCTGCCTGTTCATCGTTATCTGCAAACAATTTGTAAAGCTGATAAATCTGGCTCTCATCGGGATTTTTAGGCTCTTCTACAGACTGGGAATTTGTCACTATGCGCATAATTGTTTTGCGCAATATTTTTTCCGGCACAAAAAGCGGAATAACATTATTATAACTTTTGCTCATCTTGCGTCCGTCAAGTCCGGGTATAACAGCGGCATCTTCCTGAACTCCGGCTTGCGGAATCTTTAAAACCTGCTGTCCGTAGTTTGCGTTTACAGACTGCGCTATATCCTGCGCCATTTCAATATGCTGCACCTGATCTTTGCCGACAGGCACAATATCAGAATCAAAGATGATGATGTCGGCAGCCATCAATATTGGATATGTAAAAAGCCCCATATTGACACCGGCATCAGTATCATCGCCTTTTTCGTTATTTTCCTGAACCTGCGCCTTGTAGGCATGAGCGCGGTTCATAAGCCCTTTTGATGTAAATGCCATGAGCATTGCGGTAAGTTCAAACACCTCGGGGATGGAACTTTGTCTGTAAAAAATAACCTTTTCGGGGTCTAACCCCGAGGCAAGCCAACCTGCTGCTACCTGTCTGATTGTGGAGTTTAATTCCTTTGGGTCTTTCATTGAATTAAGCGCGTGGTAATCCGCGATAAAATAACGCGCGTCATATTCTTTTGCCAGTTCCAAAGCGGGTTTAATTGCGCCAAAATAGTTGCCGATGTGCAAATCGCCGGTCGGTTTAATGCCGGTAAGTGAAATCTTCTTCATAAGAATAAATTATACGTTTTAGGAAAAATAGTAAAGAAGGATGGCTTTCAATCAATATGCGGCAAAAGGAATAATTTCCATTATCTGCACCCTAAAACGCGCCGACACCGCCCAGCGTCCGCTTTCAATATAATAACGCGGAAAAGAAGCAAGGCTGATAAAACCTGTTACTTCCTTGGGGCGGTTTCTTTCGCTGCCGCGCAGCATCGCTCGTAACGCAGACCTTGCGGCATCATCGAGCGCGATTTTTTTTAACGCAAGCCAGCCGGGATATTCATCAACATGAGAGGGACTGTAACCGATACCTTGCGCATTTCTAATGGTTCCTGATCTCCAAACCTGCATCCTGCGCTGAAGAGCATCGTTTAAGTGATAATCCGCCCATACCCTAAGACGCATATCTCTGATTTCGGTATCCGTTACCTTTAGAGCCGGGTCGCCGAATTCTATCCGGGAAACCGGCGTTAATTCCAGAATTTCATCAATCCGCCTTGCCCTCTCCCCAACATCATAATGAAAAGACCATCCGTAAATCATGGCAGAAAAAAACATTGCTGCTTCTTCCAACGCGCGCCGGCTTGCGGCGCTGATATCCAGAGGGTATTCGCTGTCAACATGGCCGGCATAAATCGGCTCTAAATCAACATAAACTTCGCCCCGGATAACATATTGATGGTTTCCGACATCCCTGCCCTGCGCCGAAATTGAGAAAACCGATAAAAACAGGCAAAATGACAGAAAAATCCGAGACATCATATCTTAATATCGGAAAAATCAGACTTTTTAAACACATTCTCAGCGCATATATTGATAAAAATTCATGTTTTTTCTATCATATATACATGAAACAATTATTTATTAAAATGACAATTATCCTGCTTGCCGTATTTTTTATTTTCGGCTGCGCAAAAGAAACGGGATTAAGCTATGAGTTTAATACTCAGGCTGATCATCCAATCCGCTACCCTGATGTATCATTCGCCGTCCTTTCCGATATTCATGTTTACACGCCTGAACTTGGTTCTTCAGGAAGCGCTTTTGATAAAGTAAAATATGCTGATCGTAAGCTCCTTTTGGACAGCATCGATTTACTTGATTTTGCCATTAAGGAAATTATAACATCCGGTGTTAGTTTTGTCCTTATTAGCGGAGATTTAACAAAAGACGGAGAACTTATCAATCATAATATTCTTAAGGAAAAACTGAATCTCCTGCGTGACAACAATATCGCCGTTTATGTTGTACCCGGCAATCATGATGTTAACTGCCCCGACGCGCAAAAGTTTATCGATGACAAAACAGAACCTGTCACAAATATTTCCGAAGAAGAGTTTGCGCAAATCTACGGTGATTTTGGCTACAATAACGCTTTATTCAGAGATACCGATTCTCTTAGCTATGTAGCGGAACCTGCCGATGGTTTATGGCTTCTTGCGATTGACGCGACAAGGCACCGTGAAAATGTTCCCACAGAATACGCGATTGTTTCCGGAAAAATAAATCAGAACACTGCCGACTGGATCGCTGTTGTTTTAAACGAAGCTGTAAAACAAAACAAAGCCGTCATGGCGATGATGCATCATGGTTTTACCGAACACTGGAAAGGACAGGCTAAACTTCACCCGGATTATATAATTAAAGATTTTGCAAACTTTGGAAAATTCCTTGCTTCCTGGAATGTAAGATTTGGTTTTACCGGCCATTACCATGCGCATGATATCACCCGTGCCATTTTTGACAACGGTAAATACTTCTACGATATACAAACCGGCTCTCTTGTAACAGCTCCCTGCCCGATACGCTATGTGCAAATTAATAACAATATCATGGATATCCGTTCAGATTTTATAGTGGACAAGCTCCATCCCGGAACAGATTTTGCGGAAAACGCCCATGCCTTTGTAAAAAATACCGTTATGCTCGAGGCTGCAAACACTCTTCGTAAATACAAAGTCTCCGAGAAGGACATTGCCATTATCGCGGACGCTGTGGGAGACGCTTTTGCCGCCCATTACAGCGGCGACGAAGATCCTTCCCTGCGCCCCGCGCTTGATAAATCAAAACTGGGTCTCTGGGGACGTTTCGTGCTTGGTCAGCAGCAATATGTCCTTGATGGGTTGTGGGGGGATCTTTATCCTGCGGATGTAAATGTTTCTATTGTGTTAGATTGAGATTGCTCTCTGTACAGGCAGTCACGGCAGCGTGCTCAGAAAAAACCCCTCAAGAGCCTGCTTACGAGCCTCTCGCTGCGCTCGGTCTCTACAGCAGAGAATTTCGGAAGATGTTTTTTCTGATCCCGCTGCCGCGACTGCCTGTACACATAGGATTACAAATTAACACATAAAACTGGTAGCAGGTACCTATTATGCGCTCGCAGACTGCCCCGCCTTCCCGTTGCTTGGTATTGTTAAAACATTGTAACAAGTACCAATTTTAATAAAATTGAAAATCAAGTTAGCCGCTACAAATTCCAAACCGTTGGCAATGTTTTTTGTCACACTTGGCAGATTTATTTGAGCGAGTTTTTATTTACCCTCATATTCCTTTAATATTTCTTCCGGTGATTTTCCGCTCTTTAACAGCGCAATAACTTCCTGTTTTTCTTCCTGTCTTCCTTCTTGCCGCCCCTGTCGTCTTGCATAGACCACTCTGCTTTGCATATCAAGTTCGTATTTTAATTTGCTTTCCTGATGATAGTATTCGATTTCGTCTTTGGTAAAAGTTACCAGCGCCTCACTTGCCATAGCTATTCCCTCCTGACATTCTATTATCTGGTTTATTTTCGCACGTTTTGACTTATCTGTCAAATATTGAAAAAATACTGCCCAATGTTCAGCAGGGGTCATGGCTTTTACAGGTTTTTCGATCACTTTGTCCAATTTAGATAGTTCAACAGTAATTATACGGCTTTTTCCATTTAACGAGATATTATGCTCTGGGTCATAATATTCAAATGTATGAAATACGACATCATCCGCAAAAAACCGTTTTTTTGCCAGTATTGCTATCTGATAGGACTCTTTAAGATCGTTAAAAGTCTTATCTGTTCCTTTAATGTCCTGCCCAATAAATAGTTTGCTGGCATGAAACTCTAGCCGAACCGGTTCA
>WQXG01000053.1 GCA_009784975.1 Treponema sp. | reverse complement strand
TAATGCTTTTACAGGAGGAATAAGTACATTTAACTGTGTTGTTTATTTTGTCCGTAAAGCTCACAGTATGGAAATATTATGGGGGACATCTTCACCTATACAAGTACGTGATAAGTTACTTGGCATTGCTACCAAACTCCGTGCAAGAGGTTCTTATAAAATCCAGGTTGATAATCCGCAAAAATTCCTGACCAAGTTAATAGGAAATAATATCAACATAATGGAACAGCAGGAGCTCTTAGATGATTATTTTGCTAATGAATTTCAGAGTAAAATAAAAGCAAGTATTACTCGTGCTCTTAACGAAACACAAACTGAATTGCTTGGAATTGAAGCAAGGTTAGAAGAATTTGCAGAGACAGTTGAACCATTTTTTGGAGAAGTTTTTAACGATTATGGATTGAAAATGGTGAAATTCTCTATTGCCGCTCTTGATATGGTTGATGACGAATTAAGAAAAGCCTACGATCTAGCTGGAATTGAGAATCTAAATATTATGCGTAAAGCACAAGCCGATGCTGCTGCAATGGCAACCCATGCACAAGGTGCTGCTGCTGCTAAGGTAAATCTAGCACAAGGAGACGCTGCTGCTGCACAATATGAGGCTGCTACTAAGATAACACATGCACAAGGAGATAAAGGGGTTATGGATGTTCTCGGAAATGATTGGAATAAGTTGCAGTCTGCAGATATACTCAAAACTCTTGCTGCTAATCCGGGTGCAGGTGGTATTGCTGCTGCTGGAGCAGGCTTAGGGATGGGGATGGCTGCGGGTGGTGTTTTTTCTAATATGGCTAATCAATTTATGGCTCCAATGCAGCAAACTCAACCTAATGCTCCGCCGCAGCCCTCGGGTAGATTTACTCAAAAATCAGCACAAACCGGAGGTTTGAATACATCACCAACAGATAGTAATAGCGCAGCAAGCAGCGGTGGCGATCCTCTTGCTTCTTTAAAAAAATTGAAAGAAATGCTTGATCTTGGCTTGATTGAACAAGCAGAATTTGATGCTAAAAAAGCAGAAATTATGAATAGAATGTAAGGAGACATGATATGAAAAAAATAAATAAATTATGGGTTATTCTTGATTTGATTTTTCTTGTAATATTCAATGCTATATTTTTTATGGTAGGTGGCGTTAAACATCCAGCATCTATATGGATTTCTTATGGTTTTATCCATTTTGCATATCTTATGTTGGTACTTACGCCTTTCCTAATACGTAAAGGGAAAAGCGCTCATGTATTTGGATACTCTTTATATACAATATCTGCGATTTATTTCTTAATACAATTTGTCACAGGTATCGTATTTATTTTTATTTCTCCAGAAAGTAACACAGCTGCATTTTTGGTTCAACTTAGTATTGCAGGATTATACGGTATAATATTAATTGCTAACATGATAGCCAATGAACATACGGCTAATGCAGAAGAGGTACGGCAAAATCAAATTGCTTTTGTAAAAGATGCGTCTGCAAAACTTAAAATTTTATTAGAAAATATTAATGATAAAGAGGCGAAAAAGCAAGTTGAACGAGTTTATGATACGGTTTATTCAAGCCCTGTAAAATCTCATTCTAACTTAATAGACTTAGAAAGCCGAATACTTCATTCATTAAATGAACTTCAGATCGTTATTACTGTTGGAAAAAAAGAAAATATTATAACTTTGGCAAACTCATTGTTGAATGATGTAAATGAAAGAAACATGCGTTTGAAAACATTGAATTAATTCAAATTTGAGTAGAAACAAATACTTATTTATCCTCAAAAATACTAATTTTTAATATATTCATTATTTTATAATAGGTAAATATTAAGATTTAAACATACTCCCACACACCATCAGCATCCTCAAGACGCACGCTTCGAATCCAAATCATACCGGGATACTTCATCGCTGCTACCGCTGCTTGCTAATGTACATAAAGACATTGATTTAAATATCCGGTATAATATCATGAATGGAAATCTACATATCAAGAGGGCAAATATGCTAAGAATTCAATTAGAGCAAAAAACATTAGATAACAGCACTCTCCGTAATAGCGGCATTTCTGCGTCTTTAAGTTATTACGATGGAATATTACAGCTATTTATGGAAAGCCATCTTGAAAAGTGGCAAAGGTTGAGTGCAGAAGATACAGCAAAACTTTTAAAAGCAATGGATATCAATGAGAAGAATGAAGATGAAATGAAAAATACGTTTTTAAAGATATTCAATAAAGAAGCCGTAACGGAAAAAGGTTCAGAAGAAATATTCCTTGAGCTTTGCAGGAAGTATGATGTAAAACCTGAATACGGCGCATATTTTATCGATAGCAGGTAACTAAATATTCCGGCTCTATGCCAAATGACCTAAACATACTCCCGCAAAACATCAGCATCTTCCAGAAGTGTTTTGTATTAATATTTTCCTTTCGTATTGGACATAGAAAAAGTACACAGTATAGTGAGTGAAATAAAAACCCTACAATGTAGTATTGACATTCAATTAAAAAATGATTATCTTATAAAGGGTAAAATATAATTATGGAAAACAAAACAGTCGAATGGAAAGAAACATGGCGTGATGAATATATTAAAACCATCTGTGCGTTTGCCAATGCTTCCGGCGGTGAATTGGAAATTGGACGGAACGATAACGGTGAAATTATCGGCATTGCAAATGCATCGAAACTTCTTGTAGATATACCAAACAAAATAAAAAGCGCAATGGCGATTATCGCCGATATTGAAATGCGTGAGTCAAATGGAAAACAATATATCATAATATCTGTAGGAGCATACCCTTTCCCCATAAGTTATCATGGTGTTTATTATATCCGTTCAGAAAGCACCACTATGGAATTAACAGGAAACGCCCTGGATGAATTTTTGCTTCGCAGACAGGGAAAAACATGGGACGGCGTTCCTGTTCCATACGTTAAATTCGATGATTTTGAAAGCGATGCGTTCAAAGCTTTTCGCCGCAATGCAATCGGAAGCGCGCGTTTAACAGCAAAAGATTTGGAAATCACCGATGAAATGCTTTTGAAAAACTTGCGATTGATAGAAGGCGACTACATGAAACGCGCTGCCCTGTTGCTTTTTCATCAGGATCCGGAAAACTGGGTGCCAGGAGCGTATGTAAAAATAGGCTTTTTTGAGAATGCGACCGATCTGCTTCATCAAGATGAAATACACGGTTCGCTGATAACAATGGCTGACAAAATTGAAGATTTAGTTTACCTAAAATATTTCAAAGGAATTATCAGTTTCTAGGGGCTTCAACGTATAGAAACATATCCCGTTCCCCGCACGGCATTCAGGGAGGCGGTTTTAAATGCGATTGTTCACAGAGATTACAGCACAGGCAATCCGATTCATATTCATATCTACCCCGACAAAGTACTAATATATAACGACGGCAAACTACCCGAAAACTGGACTGTCGAAGATTTATTCGCCTCGCATACATCCAAACCACACAACCCGCTGATAGCAGGCGCATTTTTCCGTTCCGGGCAGATTGAAGCATGGGGACGCGGAGTCCAAAAAATGGCTGAATCGTGTAAATTATGGGGAAAAACAGAGCCGTTTTATCGAATTCGCCCGAATGAGGTAATGATTGGGTTTAATATCGAAGACGGGATCGTAGATAGCATCGTAAGAAACGATATTAGCATCGTAAGAAATGACACTAGCATCGTAAGAAACGATATTAGCATCGTAAGAAATGACACCAGCATCGTAAGAAACGATGATAGTATCGAAGAAAACGAGATTGATGATATTAAGATACAAGAGAGAATTTTAAAATTTATGCAAGAAAATCCAAAAATAACGGCAAATGAACTGGCGAAAGCAGTTGATATAGCACCAAGAAATGTACAAGTACATATTAAATCTCTTAAAACAATAGGATCTATCGAACGTGTCGGCGCTACTAAAAACGGACATTGGGTGGCAAAAAATTATAAAAGTAATAATTAACAGCAGAATATAGCGCAGAAAATAATTAACCTAAGTCAAATACATCTCTCCCAACTCTCCAATCTCTCCCTTTTCTCCTTGACGTTGGGAGAGAAAGGTGTTATAATTAAAGAATAACAACCAAGGAGAGTTTCCAGTGGCAGAAACAATAGAAGGCAAAACCATAGAATTCAAGCGGGAATTCAACGAAAAGGTAACAAACACCATGCTGGCGTTCCTAAATACCGGGGGCGGTACGCTTTATCTCGGTATATCTGACGATGGGTCGGTTTACGGTATCCAGGAGGATATCGACCTGGTAATAAGAAAGGTAAGCTCCTCTTTCCGGGATTCAATTACGCCGGATCCGTCAGGGTATTTTAATGTGGAACCCGAAAAAAGAGACAATAAACTCATCTTAAAAATAACCGTGGAGCAAGGCAGCGCTATCCCGTATTGCTATTACAGACATGGCTTGGTTCCGCAGGGTGTTTATGTTCGTGTTGGCAGCAGTACGGTCATGGCAACACGCGAGCATATCCGCCAAATGATCAAAGATAACAGTATAGGGCAGTTTATTACCGAATTATCAATTGAGCAAAACCTCACTTTTGAATACACCAAAAATATTTTTGCCGGCAAGGACGTAAAATTCGGGGAACAGCAGAAACAATCACTTGGACTGGTTCGCCCTGATGGACGCTATACTAATCTCGCGTTGCTTCTCTCCGATCAATGTCCATACACAACAAAAGCGGCAATATTTGAGGGATTAAATAAAGAAATGTTTAAAGATCGCAAGGAATTCACAGGTTCTATTTTTAAACAAATAGATGATGTTCTTGCCTATCTCCACGTTTATAATCGTGTACACGGCGAATTTGAGGGAGTATACAGAATCGATTACCCCGATTACCCCGAAATCACTTTGCGTGAAGCATATATAAACGCAATAATCCACAGGGATTATTATATCGAAGGCAGTATCCTTATAAGTATGTTTGATAACAGGCTGGAAATTATGTCTTTAGGCGGTGTAATGCCGGGCGTAACCCATGATTTAATGCTTGCGGGCGTTTCCGTTACTCGAAATGAAAAACTGGCGCAGATTTTTTATCGTTTAAATATCATCGAGGCGTTTGGAACCGGAATTCCGCGTATTTTCAGCGCATATGGGAATTCTGCTGTAAAACCGGAAATACCTGTTGTTAACGGAGGGTTTCTGATTCGTTTGCCTAACAGAAATTATGATATTCAATACGTAAAAGAAAACAGAGCGGTTTATGGTTCCAATGAACAGAGATTGCTTGCTTTTTTCTCCCCGGGAGGGCAGCGAAATATCTTCAGCAAAGAGGATGCCGCCGGTATGCTGGGTATCAGCGAAAGCGGTGCGTATAAACTCCTGGAACGCATGAAAGAACAAGGGCTGCTTAGGGCTCAAAAAGCAGGGAAAAAATGGGTTTATAGCAGGGCAAAATGAACCTTGAATCTTCCCCCAAAATATGCTAATAAACATATATAACTATAATTTACAAGGAGCCATCACATGGCAGAACCACGTTCATATCAATTTCAGACCGAAGTTAGCCGTTTGCTGCATCTTATTATTCACTCGCTTTATTCCAACCGGGAAATCTTTTTACGGGAGCTTGTTTCCAATGCCTCTGACGCGCTGGATAAGCTTAAATACCTGACTGTAGCGGATGATGCTTACAAAAATATCAGTTTTGATCCGCGTATCGATATTTCTTTTAATAAAGATGCCAAAACTCTTACGATTTCTGACAACGGAATCGGCATGAACGAAGCGGATTTAATCGACTCGCTTGGGACTATCGCGCGATCCGGCACAAGGGCGTTTCTGGAAAAACTTGCGGAAGATGCTAAAAAAGATTCTAATTTAATTGGTCAGTTCGGTGTGGGTTTTTATTCGGCTTTTATGGTTGCGGAAAAAATCGAGGTTATCAGCCGGAAAGCGGCGGAAGATGCGGCATGGAAATGGTCGAGTGACGGCAAAGATGGTTTTGAGCTTGCACAGGACAGCCGGGATAGCCAGGGGACAACGGTTATCCTTTTCCTTACCGATGAGGGAACTGAATATGCCAACCGCTGGTCTATCGAAGAGATAATCAAACGTTACTCCAATCACGTTGCGTTTCCCATCTATCTAACTTACGAAGAAAAAGAATGGGATGACAAAGGATCAGAAAAAGGCAGCAATACAAAAACTGACAGGATAAACTCCGGCACCGCTCTTTGGCGGCGTGCGAAAAATGAACTTAAAGAAGAAGATTATAAAGAGTTTTATAAACAGATTTCTCATGACAGCGACGAGCCGTTGCACTACATTCATACAAGGGCAGAAGGTACTCTGGAATACTCTACCCTGTTTTATATTCCAAAAAAAGCGCCGTTTGATTTATACAATGTTGATTATAAACCAGGCGTAAAACTTTATGTAAAACGCGTTTTTATTACCGATGACGACAAGGAATTGATGCCGGTATATCTGCGGTTTGTGCGCGGTATTATTGATTCAGAAGATCTGCCTCTCAATGTCAGCCGTGAAATTTTGCAGCAGAATAAAATATTGCTTAATATTAAAAATGCTTCTGTTAAAAAACTGCTTTCTGAATTCAAACAAATGGCAGATAACGCAATTTCCGGCAGCGATGAATCAAAAGAAAAATGGGAAGCGTTTATCGAACAGTTTAATCGTCCGCTTAAAGAGGGGCTTTATCAGGATTACGGTAACCGTGATATCATTCAGGATATTGTGCGTTTTAAAAGCACCACCGTAGAAGGCTGGACAAGTTTTGCAGATTATGTTTCCCGGATGAAAAGCGATCAGAAACATATCTACTACATTACAGGCGGCGGTTCGGGAAATACCGGAGAAAAAACATTGCGTGCGTCTCCGCTGCTGGAAGCCTATCGCGCAAAAGATATCGAAGTACTTATCATGGACGACGATATCGATGACCTTGTTATTCCAACACTGCACAGTTACCGCAGGGAAACCACAGGTACTGACGGCAAAATTGAAAGCCAGACATGGGAATTAAAAGCCGTTAACCGCGCGGGCGCTGACGAAGAGTTAGGTGAAAAGAAAGACAAAGCTGCAGAAAAGGAAGCGAAGCCCGTTATAGAAAAAATTAAAAAGGCGCTGGGAGATCGCGTTAAAGACGTAAAACTTTCACGCCGTCTGCACGATTCGCCGTCCTGCATTGTTGCTGACGAAAACGACCCTTCTATGCAAATGGCGCAAATGCTTAAAGCGATGGGGCAGGCTTCGATGACCGAGATTAAACCTATTCTGGAAATTAACGGGGAGCACCCGATTATTCTGGGTCTTAAAGATGTTGATAACGAAGAGCGGATTGCCGATGTGGCGGGTGTATTGTTTGATCAGGCGCTGCTTGTGGAAGGCATCAAATTAAAAGATCCGGCTGACTTTGTAAAAAGGCTAAACCGGTTGTTGGCATGACGTCATTATCAGATTTTAATGTCCGTACCAAAGGACAAACAGACTGGATCAATATAACAGGCGAAGTGCAAAAAGCGGTTGCCGCTTCCGGTGTGCGCGAAGGAATCTGCGTGGTCTTTGTGCCGCACACAACCGCCGCGGTAACTGTAAATGAAAATGCAGACCCGGACGTTCCCCGCGATGTAAATCTCGCCCTCGATTTAATTTCCCCCGACCGCCGCGAATTCCATCATAGCGAAGGCAATTCAGCGGCACACACCAAAACCAGCCTTGTTGGACCTTCTCTCACATTGATTGTCACAGGCGGCAGGCTGCTTTTGGGCACCTGGCAGGGGATATGGTTCAATGAGTACGACGGACCGCGTACTCGTAAAGTTCATGTGCGTGTGATATAATGGTATAATCAAAACCTTGGAGGGTAATATGCCTGCATCATTTGATGACATTAAAAAACTCTGCGAAAAAAACAATGTAAAAATGGCAGATTTTATGATGACCGATTTAACCGGCAGGTGGCGGCATCTTACCATGCCTATCGGCAGATTTACGGAAGAAACGCTGAAAAACGGCGTTGGTTTTGACGGCTCAAATTATGGTTTTGCGCCTGTCGAAAAAAGTGACATGGTTTTTATTCCGGATTTATCCAGCGCCTGTATCGATCCTTTTGCCGAAATTCCAACCCTCTCCATGATTGGCGATGTCTATATGATCGAGCTGCCGGAAAACAAACGCTTTGATCAGGACCCGCGCAATGTTGCCATCAATGCGGAAGAATATCTGCGCTCTACAGGCATTGCAGACGAAATAAAAATCGGTCCTGAATTTGAATTCTATGTATTCGATCATGTAAGTTATTCCATTCGCAGTCATTCTTCCAGTTTTAGAATCGATGCTGATCAGGCGGAATGGAACACAAGTTCAAAATCCGCAAATCTTGGGTACAAGATTCCGGCAAAGGGCGGTTATCATGCTGCTCCGCCGCTTGACAGGCTCAGCGATTTTAGAAGCAAGACATCAATGATAATGGAAGAAATGGGCATCGCTGTAAAATATCATCATCATGAAGTTGCCGGTCCAGGTCAAGTAGAGATCGAAGTTGAGTTCGGCGGTCTTTTGGAAATGGCAGATAAAACAATGTTAACAAAATATATTTTAAAAAATGCCGCGTATGCGGAAAATAAAACCGTAACCTTTATGCCCAAACCGATTTACGGAGAAGCGGGAAACGGCCTGCATGTGCATATGCATCTTTTTAAAAACGGCAAACCTCTTTTTTATGATGCCAAAGGCTACTCGCAGCTCAGCGATACTGCCCTCTATTTTATGGGCGGCATCCTGAAACATATCCGCGCCCTTTGCGGTTTTACCAACCCCAGCACCAATTCCTACAAAAGACTTGTGCCGGGTTATGAAGCGCCTGCTACCATAGGTTATGCGACATCCAACCGCAGCTCCGTTATCCGCATACCTGCGTATGCCAAAGCGCCGGATCAGAAACGCTTTGAACTGCGCAGCCCGGACGGAACATGCAATCCTTACTATGCCTATTCAGCAATTTTAATGGCAGGTATCGACGGTATCAAAAATAAAATCGATCCCAAAAAAGAAGGCTATGGTCCATACGATTTTAACCTTTACAATCTTTCAAAACGCGAACAGGCAAAAATTAAATTTCTTCCTCAAAACCTGGATGAAGCGCTTAATGCGCTTGCCAAAGACAGCAGCTTCCTTACGCAGGGCGGCGTATTTCCAAAACGCTTAATCGAAATCTGGATCGAAAACAAAAGAAAAGAAGCGCTGCGTTACAAGCATCTGCCTCATCCTGTAGAATTTGAAACATATTTTGATCTATAAATAAAAAGGAGAATGATTATGAAAAAGACAGCGATTTTATTGTTATTGCCGTTTCTTGTACTTGTGCAAATTACGGCGGATGTTAAAACAGATCGTGAACTGGTGCTTCAGATTTCAACTTTGCCGGAAGCAAAATTGGGATTTACCCAGAATTTTATTTTTCCGTTTTTGCAGGGCGATAGTCCCCTGACGCAGGGTAACAATATAAAACTTTCCTTTACTACAGAAGCTACTCCCGTTTCCATGAACGCAATTTTTAATACTGTCTTAACGCCGATAGCATTTCTTGAATTTTCTGCCGGCGGAAGAATTGGCGCAGGTTGGCCTGTAAATATGTTCGGCGGTGATATTTACGGAACAGGGCTTAATCTTCCTGACGTTTTTGGTTATTCCACATACGTAAACAACGCAGGTCTTCTTTGGAAAGCGCATATCGGCGGAACTTTTCAGTTTGATTTAGCCGCCGTTTTCCCCGGCGACTGGAACAGTGTGGTTTTTCTTACTTATCACGAAATTAATTATCACGGCAACACTGCCGCAAAAGCAGGACAGGGATGGTACTACGAAGATGACGACGGCGAAAACTGCAATGGTTTTAATTATTACGGCAATTTTTTAATTGGATATCAAATGCCGATTTTTCTGGATTTGGTTGCGTTTCTTGTAGAAATGGAATTGTATCTTTATGATACTCCCGGCCGCAGCGTTTGGGGAGACGATCGGATTCGCTGGACATTTTCCAATATTCTTCATTTTTCCATTACCGAACAATTCGGCATTGCAATTATCACTCAATTAAGAACGCGCAGAAATTTTATAAACTATGATGAAAGAGATAAAAATGCTCCTGTAGTGCATTACCAGAATCGTATTTTAAATACATTGAATCCGCAGCGCCTGGAATTCTACCGCGTTGCTGCAGCAATTTCATACAGGTTCTAATGAAAGTAAGCAAAGTTCTGCCCGGTTACGATTTTATTCCCGCAGAATTTCTTCCGCCGGGCGCGGATGAATACTGGCTGCGAAACGCGCAGCAGACTGAGCTCTTTAACAAAAAAACAGGAGACTGGCGTATACTAAAACCTGAAGAAATTGAAATCCTGGAAAACAACAGAAATTCCTGCGCTAACTGGAAAGATTTTCTTGTTTGCGATCCTTTCGACCCTGCATTAATCCGCGATTCCTGTTTTTACGGATTGATTCGTATCGGCTCATTGCAAAATGTATTTTTAAAATACCACGATTTTTGCATACCGGCAGGTATCCGCGGCAGTACAATCGTTTCCTGCGATATCGGCAATGATACTGCGATTCAAAATTGCGCGTATATTTCTCATTATATTATCGGGAACAATTGTATTCTTTCGCAAATTGATGAATTGCAGACTACCAATCATGCAAAGTTCGGCAACGGCGCAATTAAGGACGGTGAAGGCGAAGAAGTGCGCGTTTGGATCGATGTTATGAATGAAGCTGGCGGACGCTCAATTTTACCTTTTGAAAATATGATTACCGCAGACGCATATCTTTGGGCAGCATACCGCGACGATACAGAGCTAACTAAAAAATTTACAGAGATTACGCAAAAACAATACGGCGGCCTTCGCGGTAATTACGGAATCATCGGTTCAAACTCGGTAATTAAAAGCTGCTCTATCATTAAAGATACAATGGTGGGAGAATCTGCCTACATAAAAGGAGCAAACAAGCTTAAAAACATTACCATCCTGTCTTCTGCCGATGAGCCGACGCAAATAGGAGAAGGCGTTGAAATGGTAAACGGTATTGTAGGTTACGCCTGCAATGTTTTTTACGGTTCCAAAGCAGTGCGTTTTGTTATGGGCAGAAACAGTAATTTAAAATACGGAGCGCGCCTTATTCACTCTGTGTTAGGTGACAACTCAACCGTCTCATGCTGCGAAATTTTAAATAATTTGATATTTCCTTTTCATGAGCAGCATCACAACAATTCGTTTTTGATAGCAAGCCTTGTTCAGGGAATGTCAAATCTTGCTGCGGCAGCGACTATCGGCAGCAATCATAACAGCCGCGCCAACGATGGGGAAATACAGGCGAAGCGCGGTTTTTGGCCCGGACTTGCAGTAAGCCTTAAACACACCAGCGTTTTTGCATCGTTTGCAATTATCGCAAAGGGCGACTATCCTTCAGAAATGAATATCCCGTTTCCATTTTCGCTTATAAATAACAATGTTCACAAAAACCGCCTGGAAATTTTACCTGCTTTTTTCTGGATGTTTAATCTTTATGCGCTGGAACGCAATTCATGGAAAACCAAAAACCGCGACAAACGAAAAGTTAAAATACAGCGTTTTGAATCAGACTATCTTGCTCCGGACACCGCAGAGGAAATAATTACTTCATTGTCGCATCTGGAAAAATTGTTAGGTGAAGCAGGATTATCGCTTACAGATAAAAACGACAAAGACGGCAATTATGTTCATTTTATTTCCTGTCATGACTTTGAACACAGCAAGCGCGATCAGGTAATCATCAGACCATACGAAGCAATGGATTCTTACCGTCAAATGCTGCGTTATTACGCGGCAAAAACCACTGCCGAATATTTTGATTCTCGTCCGGAATTAAATTTCAGCGATTTATGCAAACAGCTGGGGAACCTCCATAATTCACAAAACCGAATTAAAGATTGGGTAAATATCGGCGGTCAAATTGTTCCTGCTTTCCGCGTGGACGAACTTCGCAAAGATATTAACGAAGGTAAATATAAAACATGGGACGAAATTCACCGGGTTTATGAACAATGGGCACAAGCGTACCCGCTAGATAAATGCGCTCATGCATGGGCAGTTTTGTTTCAGGATCGGGGTAACCCCATACCGCCGGATATTTTAACATTTAAAAAGGAACTTGCCGCAGCGCTGGAAATCCGCACATGGATAGAAACACACATCTATGAAAGCAGAGAAAAAGATTTTTTAAATCCGTTTAAAAAAGCAACCTTCCGTAATCCGGAAGAAATGGAACAGGTGCTGGGAAAAACAAATAACAATCCCTTTATCCGCGTGATTCAAAAAGAAAGTTTGCTTTTTAAAGAAATGATAGAAAGAGTAAAAACACGGTTAACCGCAAACTAAAAACGGAGGTACGCCATGAAATCGATACCTGAACTTAAAAACGAAATCGAATCAATGATGAAAAACATTTACCCTGAACCGGCGCGCAAAGCGCTAATGTCAAATTACGAGAGAATCCCCGGCGCAGATACGCCGGAATATTGGCAGGTAATTTTAGACGGTCTTGCGGGTCAATCGCAGCCGCAAACTCAAAACCAAAATGCCAATCAGGATAGCGAGTGGGAAGTCGAGAATAACGGCAGCGGAGTAACCATCATAAAATATGAAGGCAGCGAAAAAAACGTTACAATACCTGCGCAGATAAACGGCAAAACAGTCATCGCAATCGGCGCGCGCGCTTTTATGAATAAAGATCTTGCCGATGTTTCCATTCCAGGCAGTGTTGAGCAAATCGGAGAAATGGCGTTTAAATATAATCTTTTAACGCATATAAAAATTCCTGACAGCGTTAAGACGATTGACGAAGATGCGTTTAAATCAAGTGAGCTTAAAACGCTTGAAATCGGAAACAGCGTAACGTTTATCGGCAGGAGCGCATTTGCAAATAACAACCTGACCAGCATTAAACTTGGCAGTTCTGTCCGGATAATCGGCGAAAGTGCATTCAGCGAGAATCATCTGACAGAACTTGTTTTGCCTGACAGCATGGAAACTATCGAACAGCGCGCTTTTGAAAAAAATCAAATTGTTAAACTCAATTTAGGTTCCGGAGTAAAATCTATCGGCAGAAATGCATTTTATAGAAGTCAACTGACGGAACTTACAATACCCAATAATGTTAAACTTGTTGAAACGGGCGCATTTGAAGGCAATAACTTTACCAATGTAATCATCCCTGATGAAATAAAAATTGACGGTTCACGTTCACATCAATTCGGCAAGAATGCAAGAATTATTACCGCGTCAGTTAAAGCATGGGAAGACGCAAACCCGCAGTACACGCACGCAACGGCGTTCAAGTGGATCGAATCCCAGCTCGGCAAGGGTGTAGCAATAAACGGATATTCGGGTAAAGAAACAGACATTAACATTCCGCCGATGCTGGAAATGCAGCCTGTATTGGAAATTTACGGTAACGCATTTGCCGGTAAACCAATAACGTCCGTGATTATTCCCGACACCGTAATCGCTTTCAAACCGAGAGTATTTGCGAATTGCGGATTGACAAGCGTAACCTTTGGGCGCGGATTGCGTGTTATAAGCGAGGGTGCGTTTTCGAATAACAAATTCTCCAAAATGGAAATCCCTGACAATATCGAAAAAATCGAAAACAGCGCGTTCAGCAATAATAAGATAAAGAGCGTTAACATTCCTGATAGCGTTAAATCTATCGGCCGCAATGCGTTCTCTGTCAATCAGCTTACGCATATCACTATCCCGCATGGGATCACGGTTATTGAGGATGCTGCATTTTCTGAAAACAAACTTGACAGTTTTACTTTGCCGGATACTGTTAAGGAAATTAAATCCAGTGCGTTTATTGACAATAATTTTATCAAATTGATCATTCCTGGTTCTGTAAAAAAAATCGGACAATCCGCATTTTCCAGATGTAATATAGCAGAGATTGAACTTGGCAGCGGTCTTGAACATATCGGACCTTTCGCATTTTCAAGTAACAATATCAAAAGTTTAACAGTTCCGCCGGGCGTTAAAGTAATTGAAACTGATGCTTTTAAGGGAAATTTAATTTCAAATGTCTCTGTTTCACCAACAACCAAGGTAGTTGGGGGCTTCGGCAACAGAGCGGAAATAAGATCGCTGTGATTAGTCAACCGTAAAAGGAGTAATTATGACAAGATTCACTTTTTTTATTATCTGTGCACTTTTATTTTTTACAAACTTGAATTTACTTCATGCGGCAGATGATGTTACCGGTTTATGGATAATTCCGCAGGAAAAAACCAATAAACCATCGGCTTATGTATTATTTTATATGTATAATGAAAAATTATACGGACGTATGTTTGTATTGCTGAATCCCGAAACAGGAGAAGTTGCAGATTCAATGAACACGCAAATATATCGCGCTGAAAATCTTGCAGGTAGTCCTCCTTTATGCGGTCTGGATTTTATTTATGAAATGCAGGACAGAGGCAGAGAATGGAGAGGAACCATAATTGATCCCAGCACCGGAAGATTATACGACTGTTCAATCAGGCGAGACGGAACAAGAATGAATGTGCGCGGTTCGCTTAGGGGAACAATGGGATTGCTTGGCGGAAATCAAACATGGCTGCAGGGAAGCGCTTCCGATCTTCCCGATGATATTATAATTCCTGACGCAAATACAATTACTCCTGTTATACCCAGAAGATAAGAAGTTAAATTGTGAACATGTCTGACTTAAAATACAACTCATACGCCAGGTTTCTTAAAAACAAATTTGGCTGTAAAATAAAAAAGATTAGTATAGACGGAGGGTTTACCTGCCCCAACAAAGACGGGACAAAGGGAAAAGGCGGGTGTATTTTCTGCAATGAATTGTCATATACTCCAATTCCATCTGTAAAAGATAATATTGTTCAATCAATACAAAATCAGATTACAAGCGACAAATACAGATATATAGCGTATTTTCAGACAAATACGAATACATATTCAAGTAAAGATGATTTGACAAAAAAATATGATTCGGCGCTTTCTGCATCGCCGTTGATAATCGGTTTAAACATAGGAACACGCTGTGATTGTTTTCAGGATTATGTTCTGGATATTATAGCAGAATATGCGAAAAAAACATATTTAACAATAGACATCGGCATCGAATCAATTTATGATCAAACGCTTAAAACAATAAATCGCGGACATGATTATAATTCGGTTGTTGATACTTTAAACATTTTAAACAACCTGAAAAAAAGCCGCAATATCAATTTTGATGTATGCGGGCATATCATTATTGGTTTTCCATGGGAAACAAAAAACAACTGGATATTATATGCCAATGAAATAAACAAACTGCCGATAGATCATTTAAAAATAAATAACCTTCAGGTTGTTAAAAACACAAAGCTGGCAGAAATGTACAATGAAAAACCCTTTAATTTATTATCTAGCGATGAATACATTGAATTTACAGCCAATTTTTTATCTTATCTGTCTCCAAAAATTGTTATACAGCGTCTGACTTCTCATTGCCCCAAAGATCTGCTATTGTATCCCAAATGGTCAATTAGTAAATTTAATTTTCATGAAAAGCTGTATGTCTATATGGAAAAGAACAATTTATTTCAAGGATCAAAGGTTGAAGGAGCATTAAGATAAACCAACAGCCTGATTTTCAGGGTTTTTTCCAGCCATACTTCTAAACCTCGTTTAAAATACTTCATGAATACAAGCCTCTCTCCCGCATTAGCGTACTTTCGCCGCAATAGCCCTCATGCTTAAATCAATTTTACTATGCAATAATTCGTTTAACGAGTATTCAAATGTTCAAACGCAACAAACAGTAAAAAAGCAACAACGCTGTCCTAATAACACCCTGTAAAATCCAGCGTAAAACATAATGTGTACAGGCAGGACGGGAGCTGCGGGACGTAAAAACAATCTAAAGCGTCACCTGTTACATTTGCGTCACCATTGGGACAGCATCAATTTATTATGTTTTCCAATTGACCCAGCGTGTACAGAGGGATATCAAACAGACTGCCGTTTTGACTGTAATTTGCTAACGAAGTCCGAATTTCGGTTTCCGACTGAAATTTCTCGCGATAAATGACCAGACTCTTTGCCTTAAGGTTGATAGAAGATTTTACCTCTATGGGGATGATTTTACCTTTAATTTGCAGCAGAAAATCTATTTCCGCAGTCGCGCTGTCGTTAGTCCAATACGCAAGGCTTGCGTTATTAAAATGCTTCATTTCCTGGCAAGCGTACTGCTCGGTTAAAGCGCCTTTAAATTCGGTGAACATGGCGTCTCCGTCTATTATCGTTTTTGCTTCCAGACCGGTCATGGCGCAAAGCAACCCGATATCGCAAAAAAACAATTTAAAAGCACCCGTGTTTGCGTATCCTTTTAACGGCAGGGCAGGTTTGGAAACCCGTGATATTTTATGAACAAGACCGCAGCTTTCCAGCCAGCCAAGCGAAAATTCAAAAGCAGATGAGGTTGCGTTTTTTTGCACATCTTTATAGATAAATTTTTTATTTTCCCTTGAAAGCTGTACAGGGATGGAATTCCATAATTGGCGTACTTTTTGAAGATCGGCGGCGGGTATATGTTTGGAAAAATCATGCTGATACGAATTTAATATATCGTTCTGTATTTTTCTGGCTAAATTAAAATCACGATCTTTGGAAAATTCCCGCACTACTTCCGGCATACCGCCTGTATAAAAATACATTTTTAGGCAAAGAATTAGTTTATCCTTAAATACTTTGATTAATTCCCAATCAAGGCTTTTTACAAGTTCGGCAAGTTTTTCTTCGCCTATTGCCGGCAAGAATTCGCTGAAATTCAAAGGATACAGATTCATAAACTCAACTTTGCCAACCGGAAAAGACGCGCCTTCGTGCAGGAAAACTCCAAGCAAGCTGCCGGCAGCGACAATATCATATTCAGGCGCGTTTTCGTTAAAATATTTAAGCGATGTCAGCGCATTGGGACATTCCTGAATTTCGTCAAAAATAATCAATGTATTATGCGGCTCGATTTTTCTGCCAATTTCAAGTTCAAGCCCCATTAAAATCCTGTGAACATCCAAATCCTGCGAAAACAACTCCTGTATTCTGGGGTTTTTCTCAAACAGGATATAAGCCGTATTTTGATAGTAAGTTCTGCCGAATTCCTCCATTAGCCAAGTCTTGCCAACCTGCCGTATCCCGTTTATTATCATAGGCTTATTGCCGGGCTTTTCCTTCCATTCCCTTAATATTTCGATAGTTGCTCGTCTCATAAGGTAAATTATAGCAGATTCCTTGGCAAAAAACAAGAAAATTGAGTTTTTTCCTTGGCAAAAGATAGCTGATCTGTGGTTTTTTCGTTGGCAAAAGCTGTGTGTTTGGCTGTTTTTTCCTTGGCAAAAGCTGTGCCAGCTACCGCTTTTTGGTAGTGTACCTGCATTGATCCTAGTGTTACCTATTGGAAAATATTCACTAGGAAGATTAAAAAATCGCTCCTCTTCTGGGCTTCTGTCAGAATTTCCTCTTGTAAGTATAGAGAAATAATCTGAGTTTTCTTCATTACCAAAAGAATTTCCGTCACCAAAAAGCGTAGTATTCTTTAATTGTTCAACTAACCATAACGGCACCTCTCTTTCTCGTCCCTGCTCATCAATAAAGCTATATATATTTTCACCTTTTTATATCAGCTCCAGCTCAGATGGTTCCGCCATCCTCCCCGCCAACTCAGTGCGCTCCGCAGCGTTACGCGCAGCCGCATTCCGCAGCATCTCGCCGCCCCAGCTGGCAAAACTATACACAAGCCCGCTAACATCAATCCCATTTGTTCCAATGCGCGAGGATACCCCGTCTCTTGTTATCTGCAATTCGAAAAGACCAAGTTTCATATCGCTTGCTGTTTTATCATCAGCGCCAAAAAGACTAGCTATCGTGGAGAGATTCAAAAGATTAAAGGTTAAACCGCCCATGTCGTCAAAAGCGTTGCCGAAACTGTCCTTGCCTTGCCCGCTTGCAAGGTTGTATATCACATGTGTCCCGTATTGCAAAGCCTCGCCGGCAAGTGAAACACCCAGCTTTGCGGCACTCGCAAAAAAATCATTTGAAAATTTGACATTTTCGTCTATTTTGATATATTCATTAAGACCCGTTGTTAAACCCGCGCCCAGCGCTCCCGCAATAGTGCTCGCGCTGTACAAGCTTTTTTGCGCGGCTTCTCTGTCAAACTCGCCTGTTCTGAAATCTATCGCATTCATGTAGTCGGCAGCCACCGTGGTGGTGTATGTGCCTACAGTGGTTATTACCCCCTTTAGTACAACATTGCCCACTCCTTCCGCAGCAGCCCCAACCCCCGCTCCCATCAGAGTTGTCACGGCGCTAACGGCAGCTTTCTTGCCAAAGTTCGCCCATATCTCGCTGTTGTCAGTATTCGTTATCGCGGTGTCGAGCCCTGCGAATATAAGATCATCCGTCAGGTTTATACTTTTGTTTTCGGTGACAAGTCTTAGAGGAAGAGTACAATTATAATTTTTAATAGCTTTAACCATTACTCCCTCGCTTGATTTTTATTCTAAACAGATATTTGAAACTTTC
>WQXG01000052.1 GCA_009784975.1 Treponema sp. | reverse complement strand
GATTATTGCGGAGGTGTAATACCCGATCCCTTTCCGAACTCGGAAGTCAAGCCCTCCCGCGCCGATGATACTGCCTCTCTAAGGGGCGGGAAAGTAGGTCATCGCCAGGCTTTTTTTTGTCTACTACCCCGTTTTGCGGGGTTTTTTTGTGTTATAATGTATATATGAAGAAAGTTATAGTTATTATTGTCATGTTGTGCGCGGTGTTTGCTGTTTTGGGGTGTTCATCGCTCAATACTACAAATCGGAATTTGAGAATTCCCAAAGAGTTTCCCAGTTTTGTGAAAAAAGCTTTAAAGGGTGTCAAAAATGATGTTTTGGTAGGAATCGGAGTTGCAAATACATCAAATTTTAATATGTCCAAAGATGCTTCCGCTTCCAGGGCGCGGACGGAAATATCCCGTCAAATTAATACGATGGTTGACGATTTGGTTTTGGCAAGAAATGACGGCGAAAGATCGTTTAAAGAAAACATAACTGTTACCATTACACAATCAAGGCTGGTAGATGCAAAAATAATTGTGCAAAGTCAGGCAAAAGACGGCTCGATATGGACAGTTGTTATAATGGACAAATCCAATGTAATAAATGAGTTGAACCGCGCTTCCTATTCTGCAAAACTTGTTGTGCCCAATATGGATGCTTTTAGTATAGATGAATATATTGATGCGGTTTTTGCCAGGGCAATTATGCAGTTATACCGGGCAAACGGAAGGTAAACAGTTTTTTTCATAATTTAGCGTCAGATTTTTACCGATAATAACGATATGAAAAAGATATGTTTTATTTTAGTTATTCTGTTTACAGCGGTTATTTTTCCGGTTCTGGCTCAAAATACTGAAGTTTTTCGGCAAGATGGTATTGCTTCATGGTATGGCAGAGAGTTTGACGGGCGGCCGACAGCATCAGGAGAAATTTTTGATTCTTCCAAATTAACTGCGGCTCATCCAACTTTGCCTTTTGGAACTGAGCTTGAAGTTACAAACATTCATAATAACAAAAAAGTAACGGTAAGAATTAATGACAGAGGTCCTTTTGTTGCGGCAAGAATTATCGATGTTTCCAGAGCAGCCGCTGAATTGTTGGATATGGTTGTAACAGGAACAGCGCCCGTAAAAATTGAAAGTACAGGCAGAGTTGTTTTATCCAGTACTGCTGTGGGGGGTGTCCCGCATGGCGCTCAGATGTCTTCTCAGTCCAATGTTCAGGATGCGCCTGTGTTTGTTTCTCAGCCTGTTGTTGTGCAGGAGCAAAATCCCGGTTCGGCGTTATCTCAGTTCAGGCTTATTCCGTCAATTAACGTTTTGCCGGAAAAAAACTATCGTTTGCAGGTTGGTTCTTTCAGAGTTGCAAGATATGCAGTAGATGCTTTTGATAGAATTAAAAAAGCAGGGCTTAATCCGGCTTACGAACGATATTCGGATAATGATAATGGTGAATTTTTCAGGGTGGTAATTGCAGGTGTTCGCGGCGGTGATATGCAGATAATAACAGAAAAGCTAAGCGCTGCGGGTTTTAGAGAAGCAATTATACGTGCAGAAAACTAAAATTTAGTTTATGTTTGTTTTAATTTGTTTGCAAATCTCTTAATAATATATATAATAGCATATGGAAACAAACGGCAATATTAAGGAAGCCTTGGGGGTGCCCCATGAGGCTTTGGAATATAGTAAAAAAATGGCGGACGCGCTTAACAAAATGTCCGCTGTTTTTCTTTCGAATAGTATTGACTCGTTTGACGAAATGATGACAACCGGCATGGGCTTAATCGCCGATGCTGCGGATTTGGACAGATTAAATGTTTGGCGCAACTATTCGGTGAATGAAGAGCTTCATGCATCGCAAGTATACCGCTGGAACAGGGAATCCGGAGGTACCACAGAGCCGACACCTCAATTTATAGATGTTTCTTACTCCAAGCTTGTGCCGCGCTGGAAAGAGTTGTTTTTTAAAGGTGAGTCCATAAACGGTCCTGTGCATCTTCTGCCGGAAAGCAAATTGTTTGACGCTTTTGGAGCTAAGTCTGCGTTTGTAACTCCTGTTTTTATTAAAGGGGAATTTTGGGGCTTTCTGCTTTACAGTGACCATCGTAACGAACGTTATTTTAATAATGATTGTGCAGAAATGATGAAGTCGGCGGCGTTCTTGTGTGTTAACGCGGTTCTGCGCGCAGAAATGGAACAGGAAATAAGCAAAGCAAATAAACTGAATCAGAGCGTAATTAAAACAGCGCCGATTGGCTTTACGATTTTTGACGAAAATATGAATATCCTTGACTGCAATGAAGAAATATTAAAAATGTGCCGTACTACAAAGCAGTTTTATAAGGACAATTTTTTTAAGTTTTCTCCGGAATATCAGGCTGATTGCCAAAAATCCACGGATAAAGCTTTTGATATAATCAGACGCGCGAAAAACGGCGAACCAAACATAAATGAATGGATACATAAAAATATTGACGGCGAAGAAATTCCATGCGAACTTTCTGTATCCTGCGTTATGCAAGACGGTAATTTTACAGGATTGGCTTTTGCTTATGATTTACGTAACATAAAAAAACGTGAAACTGAAATAATTCGCGCAAAAGAAGTTAATGAACTTCAGCTTGCAAAATTGAACCTGGTTATTAAATCTACAAAAATTGGTTTATGGGATATGGAAATTGTTAAAGAAGATCCTGTTAACCTTGATAACGTTGTTGTTTTTTCTGATGACATAAGAAAAATGCTTGGATATTCCAACAAAGAGGATTATCCCGACAAAATCAGAACCTGGGGTGAGGGATTGCATCCCGAAGACAGGGATAGAGCAGTGCAGGCTCTAACCAGCCACTTGCTTGATAAAACAGGGAAAACTCCTTATTACCTGGAATTCAGACTGCGAAAAAAAGACGGCGAATATATATACATCCGCGCTTCCGGTGAAACAATACGTGATAATGAAGGCAATGCTGTACGTACGGCAGGTGCTTTAAAAGATATAACCGAAGAAAAAAGCATTTTGCTTAATACAGAAAAATTACGGGCGGAAGCGGAAGCTGCTTCTTTGGCAAAGAGTAACTTCCTTTCCAATATGTCTCACGAGATCCGTACGCCGATGAATGCAATTATCGGAATGACAGTTATTGGAAAATCAGCCGATGATACATCGCGAAAAGATTATTGCTTGGAAAGAATCGAAAACGCATCCCAGCATCTTCTTGGTGTAATTAATGACATTCTTGATATGTCAAAAATAGAAGCTAACAAGTTTGAATTATCCGAAGAAGAGTTTGACTTTGAAAAAATGCTTCAGCGTGTTGTCAGCATTATTGCTTTCCGCGCAGATGAAAAAAAACAAAAACTTTCTGTACATATTGATAAATCAATTCCAAGATCTTTATTGGGCGACGATCAGCGTCTTGCGCAGGTAATTACAAATCTTTTGGGCAATGCTGTAAAATTTACGCCGGAAGAAGGTTCAATTAAACTTGATACGCGTTTTCTTGGCAAGGAAGATGATTTTTACAAGATCCAAATTACAGTAACGGATTCAGGGATTGGAATAAGCGAAGAACAGCAGGAACAGCTTTTTCAGTCTTTTCAGCAGGCGGATTCTAAAACTTCGCGCAAGTTTGGCGGTACCGGCCTTGGTCTTGTTATTTCCAAAAATATTGTCGAGTTAATGGGCGGACAAATAGAATTAAAATCCGCTATTGGCGCAGGTTCTGCATTCTCTTTTGTTTTTAAAGCAAGACGCGGGGTAAAGAAAACGCACGGTCTGTCTGAAATAGGCATTAACTGGGGCAATGTTACGATAATGGCTGTAGATGATGAACAGGAAATTCTGGATTATTTTAAAGATGTTTTACATGGTTTTGGCAGAGACTGTGATGTTGCTTTAAGCGGACAGGAAGCGCTGGCGCTTATCGGTACAAATGGTATGTACGATATATATTTTGTTGATTGGAAAATGCCGGATATGGACGGTATTATGCTGGCAAAAGAACTAAAAACAAAATCCAAATCGCCGGAACACACAATTGTAATTATGATTTCCGCCGCCGAGTGGAGCAGTATTGCAGATAAGGCAAAAAAAGCAGGTGTTGACAAGTTTTTGTCAAAACCTTTGTTCCCGTCTGCAATTGCGGATGTTATTACAGAAGCAATTGGGTCGCATAATATGTCAAATGAAACTTCTGTAAAAAATGATGATAATTTTAAAGGTTATAAAATATTGCTTGCGGAAGATGTCGATATTAACCGCGAGATTGTAGAAACATTGCTTGAGCCAACTTTTATAAAAATAGACAGCGCCGAAAACGGCAAAGAAGCAGTTGAAAAATTTAAAAAGTCTCCCGACGATTACGATTTAATTCTTATGGATGTGCAGATGCCCGAAATGGACGGTCTGGAAGCAACACGGCGAATCAGAGAGATTGAGGAAAAACTTATGGAGAATGAGCCTGCGCGAAGGAATTCGCGGCTGCGGATTCCAATAATCGCTATGACTGCAAACGTGTTCAAAGAAGATATTGAAAAGTGTCTTAATGCGGGAATGAATAATCATATAGGCAAACCGCTTGATATTAAAGAATTCTTCCGCGCATTACGCAAGTATCTTCCAAGACGTTAAAAAGTGCCAGACACGAGCAGCTCGTGCCTGACACCTGATTACCTGATTAAATATTTTTGCAGTGTGCTGATGAATTCCTCGATGTCTACCGGTTTGCCTATGTGATCGTTCATACCGGCTTCAAGGCATTTCTCTATGTCTTCGCGGAAGACATTCGCTGTCATTGCAATTATCGGGATTGTTTTTGCTCTTGGATGATTCAACGCTCTGATTCTGCGGGTTGCTTCGTATCCGTCAATTTCCGGCATTTGTACGTCCATTAAAATTAAATCATAGGCATCCGGCGATTTTTCGTACATTTCAACTGCTCTTAAACCGTTTTCTGCGCAGTCTAATTTTAGCATTGTAGGTTCAACCAATACTTCTATAATTTCACGATTAATTTCTACGTCTTCTGCCAAAAGTATTTTGTATCCTTTAAAGATATGCATGAAATCTGTCTTTTCTTCATCCTGCATGTGATTTATTCCGATTGCTTCGTTTATCGCATCCGCAATTGCAGAGGGGAATAACGGCTTGGAAAGGAATTTATCTACGCCTGCCTTTTTTGCTTCGGTTGCAATGCCGCTCCATTCTGCGGCAGAGATCATTATTATAATTGTATGCTCGGGTGTTTCGGATTTCGCTTTTAATTCGCTTGCCAGTTTTATTCCGTCCATGTCCGGCATTTTCCAATCGACAAAGTAAATGTCATACATGCCGTTAATGCCAACTTGCGCAAGCGCTTCCTGTCCGCTTAATGCCGTATCGCATTTCTTGCCAAACCCGTGCAAAATATCGGTAAAATAATTAAGGACAGATTGATCGTCATCTATTGCCATTATGGAAACATTGCCCCAGCCAACGCCGATTTCTGAAAGGTTGGGCATGCTCTTTGTACCGCGCTTTGCCTTGAATGTAAAAAAGAATTTTGATCCTTCTCCAAGCTCAGATTCTAGCCATATGTTTCCATTCATCATTTCTACGATGCTTTTGGAAATGGCAAGACCTAAGCCTGTGCCGCCGAATTTGCGGGTTGTTTCCAGATCTGCCTGATGAAACGATTTAAAGAGTTTCTTTTGCTGTTCAGGACTTATGCCAATGCCGCTGTCGGTAACAGTAATCTGTATTGTGTATTCGTCTCCCTGCGGGGTGTTGTCCTTGCTGATAAAACGGGTATCAAGAGTGATAGAGCCGTTTTCAGGCGTAAACTTGACTGCATTGCCAAGAAGATTGGTTATTACCTGCGCAAGCCGCTGGTCGTCGCCTATCAGTGTGCGCGGTATGGATCTGTCAATATGCACAGAAATCTTTTGGTTTTTTTCATCCGCGCGGAACGCTGCGATGTTAACGACACGCTGAAGCACTTTCTCAAATTCAAACTCTTCGTACGACAATTCAAGCTTATTGGCCTCGATTTTTGACATATCCAGAATATCATTAATGACACCTAACAAATGCTGGGATGCGTTTTCTATTTTGGATAAACAATAATCTTTGCGCTGTAAATCAGAAGCAGATTTTCCTATATAAGTCATTCCGATAATGGCATTCATGGGCGTGCGAATTTCATGGCTCATGTTGGAGAGGAAAAGGCTCTTTGCTTCATTGGCTTGCTGCGCTTTTTGCGTCGCTTCCATAAGCGCGGTTTCAGATCTTCGCTTGGAAAACGCTCCTGCAAGGATAGAACCTGCCATTGTTGCAAGCCTGAACTCTCCCTGCGCCCAATCCGCCTGCTCAAATGTAGTGGCAAAAACCAGGTATCCCGCGCGCGTGCCCTCTACCATAAGCGGTATGTAGCAAAAACTTTTTTCTTCCAGAGACGTGCCCGGATGTGCTTCAAAAACTTCCTCTGCGGCTTTTTCGTAGTAACAGCCGATTGAGTCCGCCTCATCAAGGATCGGCTTCATTACTTTGTATTCCAGTGAGCATCCCAATACTCTTGGTGTTTTGTCGTTTATAACATCTTCATGAGTACAGTGCAGCATACCATCCGGCATATATTCCAAAATGATTGCTCTGTCTGTATTGGTAAAGTCGCGCAGTTCAAAAAGCGCATTATCAATCAATACATCAAAATCATAGGGCTGGGTAAAAGGTACAGAAAACTTTGAAATAAATTCCTGCGTACGAAGTTCCGCTTCCCTTGCCGCAAATAAAACATCCTCTGTCTTTTTTCTGGAGTATGCGCCTGCAATGATTGAGCCTGCCATTGTTGCAAGGCGGAATTCGCCTTCTGCCCAGTTTGCCTGTTCAAACATCGTGAAGAAAACCAGATAACCTGCCCTGTTGCCGCCGATTGTTAGCGGTATGTAGCAAAAGCTTTTTTCGCCCAAATCGGCATCGGGGTATCTGTGAAAAAAACGCGATGCCGCTTTTTCATAAAAGCAGCCGGTTCTGTCCGCTTTGTCAAAAATGGGCTTCATGGTTTTATTGCTGAGCGAACGTCCCAGCACTTTTGGAGTTTGTTTGCTGATAACATCCTCATGAGTGCAAAGAAGCGAATCATCCGGCTGAAACTCCAGAATGATAGCTCTGTCCGTGTTGGTAAAATCACGTAATTCATACAGAGCATCGTTAATCAATTCGTCAAAATCATAAGACTGCGTAAACGGTACGGAAAATTCAGATATGAATTTCTGCGTGCGCAATTCCGCTTCGTTAGCCGCAATTAAAAAGTCTTCGCTCTTTTTTCTGGAATATGCGCTCGCGATGATCGAACCTGCCATTGTGGCTAACTGAAACTCGCCCTCTGCCCAGTTTGCTTCTTCAAACATTGTAAAAAACACAAGGTATCCGGCTCTGCTTCCGCCGATTGTAAGCGGTATGTAACAGAAACTTTTTTCTCCCAAATCGGCAGACGGGTATCTTTGAAAAAATCTGGAAGCCGCTTTTTCGTAGAAACAGCTGATCCTGTCCGCTTTGTCAAGGATCGGTTTCATCATTTTAAAAGCAAGGGATCGCCCAACGACCTTAGGCGTTTCTTCGTTAATAACATCTTCATGCGTGCAAAGAAGCGAGCCGTCCTGCTGGAATTCCAGAATGATGGCTCTGTCTGTTTTGGTAAAGTCGCGCAGTTCATACAGCGCATTGTCTATTAAATCATCAAAATCATAGGGGCGTGTAAACGGAACAGAGAACTCT
This sequence comes from Treponema sp., assembly GCA_009784975.1. Lineage (GTDB taxonomy): Bacteria > Spirochaetota > Spirochaetia > Treponematales > Breznakiellaceae > WQXQ01. The sequence goes on along the minus strand of WQXG01000052.1, from coordinate 11,991 downwards.
GACATGAACTCCTGAGTGCGCAGTTCCGCTTCGTTTGCGGCAAGAAGTATTTCTTCGCTTTTTTTTCTGGAGTATGCGCCCGCGATGATTGAACCTGCCATTGATGCAAGGCGGAATTCGCCTTCTGCCCAGTTTGCCTGTTTGAACATTGTAAAAAACACAAGGTAACCGGCTCTGTTGCCCCCGATTTTTAGCGGTATATAACAGAAACTTTTTTCGTTTAAATCGGTAGTAGGATATCTTTGAAAATACCGGGATGCCTGCTTTTCGTAGAAACAGCCGGTGTTATCTGCCTCATCAAGGATTGGCTTCATCATTTCATAGGTGAGCGAGCGTTCCAGCACTTTAGGCGTTTCCTTGTTAATTACGCTTTCGTAGGTGCATAAAAGTGAACCGTCTTTTTGAAGTTCCAGAATGATGGCTCTGTCAGTTTTGGTAAAATCCCGTAATTCATACAGGGCGTTATCAATCAGCTCGTCAAAATCATACGGTTGCGTAAACGGCACGGAGAATTTCGATATAAATTCCTGCGTCCGCAGTTCAGCAGCTGCTCCCGAAGCAATGTTTTTGTCTTCCATAATTATTGTTTTCCTTCCAGTATAAATTATAATACATTTACGGGGTTTTTCCAAGGCATGTGTTGCGGATTTGTTGCGCTTTGTTTATTATAATTTTACTAACATGGGCAACAGGAATATAAGCTTCAAGGTTAAAGTGTTAATCCCAATTTTAACAATTTTTACTATTTCTATGCTGGTGATTTCGTTTGTTAACTACAGGCTGCTGGATGCTTCAGTGGAAGCCAAAACTAACGCTAACCTTGAAATTTTCGCAGACAGTATTATTGCGCAAATCAGGCATTTAGATATCATCCTTAATGAAGCCAAACAGATATTAAATGAAAAGCATATATCAATCGCAAAAATTGTCGCGGATATTATTGATAATACACGCGGCGGATTAACTACAGGTGAACTATTAAGAATTTCCGAACCGCTGGACATAATAGAACTTAATATCGCCAATGCGAACGGAATTATTACACACAGCAGTATCCCCAGGTTCATTGGCTTTGATTATAAATCAACAGAAATTACAAGTGTTTATATGGCGCTTGCCGGCGGATCATTAAAAGAACTGAGTGAAGAACCGCGCGCGTCTGTGTTTGAAGACGACCTTGGCGACATCAGCCACTTTACCGGTATAGCGCGTGCAGGCGGCGGTTTTATCCAGCTTGGTTTTAACGCAGATGTAATCCGCAGACTGCAGGATGAAATTAATATCGCCAAGACTATATCAGAAAAGAAAATCGGCGAAAACGGATATGGCATGGTACTTGTGTCAGGAGTAATTGCAGCACACCCCGACAAAGCGTTAATCGGCAAAGATGTTACAAAATATGAATGGTACGAAACTGTTAGCGCCGGCAGCGGATTCACATGGGCAAATTTAAATAATTCTCTTTATTACGCAGGATATAAAAACACAAACGGCCATACAATCATCGGGCTTGTGCCGGAAGAAGATTTTCATATGGAACGCAACCAATTGTTTCTTGAAACGCTCCAAATCCTGCTGCTTGCGCTTGCTGTCATGGCTGTTATAGTATATTTCGTTTTAAGCAGACTTCTTAATCCTGTTAAAACCCTTGTCAGCGGTATCGAAAAAATCGCCGGAGGCGATTTGGACGTGAGGATGAAAGGCAATTATATCGACGAATTTGATAAAATCAAAGACGCCGTGAACTCTATGGCTGCTGATATAAAAATTTTAATTGACGAAAAAATAAAAGCGGAACACAAATTATCGCAGGAGCTTATTGCTATTATTAAAACACAGATTCAGCCGCATTTTCTTTATAATGTGCTTTCTGTTATAAAATACTATTGTTTGAAAGATCCAAAGAAAGCGGAAGAAACTGTAGTTGAGTTTTCTGAATACCTGCGTGGTAATCTGGATTCGCTTGTGCATAACGAACTAATTACATTTGACAAGGAATTTCGTCAGGTAGAAAACTATTTAAAAATAGAAAAAAAGCGGTTTGAAGAAAGGCTAAATATAGTTTATGACATTAAGGCGCGTAATTTTATGCTGCCGGTGCTTTCTTTACAGCCCATAGTGGAAATTGCTGTGCGGTACGGGGTAACAAAAACAGAAGACGGCGGAACAGTTACAATCAGTACAGAAGAAATAAAAAATGAATTTATCGTAACCGTTACTGACAATGGCGCAGGTTTTAATGCTGAAGTTCCCGTGCAGGACAGAATTGAAAAAGTTCGTAACCGTCTTTTGGCAATGTGCCAGGGAACTTTGGATATACAAAGCAAATCCGGAAAAGGTACAACCGCCGTTATTTCAATTCCAAAAAAGGAGAGGATTTATGAATATAATTGCAGTTGATGATGAAAGAATCCAATTGGAAGAGCTGGAAAAAGCCATTAAAGAAGTAATTCCTGACGCAGCGGTAACAACTTTTAGAAAACCAAAAGAAGCGCTGGAATATGCAAAAGAGCTTAAAGCCAAAGACAGCAGTGTGGATTTGGCGTTCCTTGATGTAGAAATGAGCGGCATGAACGGTCTTGAGCTTGCTAAAGCGTTAAAAGATGTTAACGATAGGACCAATATCGTGTTTGTTACGGGATATTCTCATTATGCTGTAGATGCTTTTTCTGTTACAGCAAGCGATTATATTATGAAGCCTGTCTCCAAAGACGGGGTGTTAAAAGCAATGGAACGCTTGCGGAATCCCATAATTAAAAACAATAAAAGACTGCGTGTTCAGTGCCTTGGCAATTTTGATGTTTTTGCGGATGACAAGCCGCTTCGTTTCCCGCGTTCAAAGGCGAAAGAAATATTTGCGTATCTGGTAAGCAAAAACGGGGCAAGATGCAGCAATAACGAAATAATTGCCGCTATTTGGGAAAACAGGGAAGATACAGAATCATTAAAGAGCCAGTTCAGGCAAATTGTAGCGGACTTAAATCAGGCTTTAAAAGCAGAAGGATTTCATGATGTTCTGATAAAAGAGCACGGCTATCTTGCCGTTGCTCCCGATAAATTTTCATGCGATCTTTACGATTTCCGTAAAGCCGGCAGCAGCGCCGGAAACAACTATTCAGGCAAATTTATGATGCAATATTCCTGGGCGGAATTTTTGCTTTAAAAAAACGCCTGTTTTCCGATAATTTAAATTCAGGATACTATTAATCTGATTCGCGAAGGGATTTTATGCAATTTTTGCTATTTGTTGCAGATTTGGTACACTTTGTTTTGTATAATTATCTCAATTATTGAGGAAAGGTTTTTAAAGATGTTAAAGATGATTCTTGGTTCATTCCGGATTTTGCTGCTTCTCTGCGCTATTGCTTTTGGAGCTTTAGGCTGTGTACATGAATCAGAGGGCGTGGTGCCCGGTATTAGTGATATTAAATCATTCCGCGATATTCCGGATATTACAGAAAGTGAAATATCCGCGATAGAAGCTTTAAGGGAAAAAAAGCAAAGTTTTTCTTTTGGGAAAATACTCTCTACAGAAGGTTTTATACTGCCGGACGGCGGATACGCAGGATTTTCGCCTATGTTATGCGAGCTGCTTTCAGAACTTTTCGGAATTCCGTTTGTGCCGGAGTTTCATGACCCGGATTCCCTTTTAACCGGTATAGAAAATAAATCTATAGATTTTACAAGTGAGTATGGAATTACTCCTGACAGGCAAAGCAGATATCACATGTCCAGCCCCATCGCGCAGCGGGCACTGGGATTAAATTACGATTTTGGCGGAGCAGAAAACCTTATGCTTGTTAATGAACTGCTTCCGCTGGCATACACCCCTATCGCGCTAACAACCGCGAACGATGAGCTAAAACCAATTATATCGGTATTAAATAAATATATCGCCGCAGGCGGAATAAATATACTTTACGGATTGTACCGAAACGGCAATGACAGATATAACCGAAACGTCCTGTATAATTCATTTTCCAATGAAGAAAAATCGTACATAGATAATCTTTCTTCCAAAATTCCCATAGTGCTGGGAACTGATACATATCCTGTAAGTTTCTATAATTCCAATGAAGGTGAATTTCAGGGGATCTCAATAGATGTTTTAACGGAAATAACCAGATTAACCGGAATTGAATTTGAGCCTATCAACGGGAAAGACGCGTCCTGGGGAGAAATACTTGAAACTCTCAGAACAGGCGAAGCATCGCTTATTTCTGATTTAATAATTACCGAGGAACGAAGGGAATATTTTATTTGGCCGCAAACTCCGTTTTTTTCGACACCTTACGCGTTTTTTTCCAAAATAGATTATCCTAATCTTGAGTTATACCAGATTGGACAAGCAGCTGTCGGAGTCGTTGGATGGTGCGCAACACGTCAGTTATATAATCAATGGTTTCCAAACAACTCCAATGTCAGGTTATATGATTCTCAGGATGATGCTCTGGATGCTCTGGAAAAAAATGAAATAGATCTGTTTTTTAATCTTGGATATATCCTTTATTATCAGCAAAATTACCGTGAAAAACCGGGGTTTAAAGCCAATTATACTTTCCCCGTTTTTAACGATACATTTTTTGGATTAAATAAAAAAGAAGTTGTTCTGTGCTCAATTATCAATAAAACCATAAATTATATAAATACAGAAAGGATTTCCAATGAATGGACTAACCGTTCATTTGACTATTCAAGAATGCTTGCCGAAGAACAATCACGTCATGCGAACCAGCGCACTGTAATTGTAGCTGTATCAGCAATTACTCTTTTAATGCTGATGTTAATGTTAATTATACAATTAATTATTAATAATAAAACCAAAAAAAATGCAATGGAAGCAGAGCAGATTATGCTGGACGCGAATCCGCTTTGCTGCAAATTATGGAGCAGCGATTATAAACTTATGGATTGCAACAAAGCTGCTATAGAGCTTTGCGGTTTTAAAAACAGACAGGAATATTTAAAGAAATACTTTGACCTGGATCCCGAGTATCAGCCTGACGGACAGCGTTCTGATAATAAAAGAGCCGATTATTTAAAACGCGCGTTTGAAGAAGGAGGAAGTTTCAGTTTTGAATGGCTTCATGTGCTGCCTGACGGCAGTTCAATGCCTGCAGAAATTACGCTTGTAAGAGTTAAATACGGTGATGCTTATGTTGTCGCCGGATATACGCGAGATCTGCGTGAACAAAAGCGGATGATTCGTGAACTTGGAGAGGCGCAAACCATTACATCGACAATTTTTGAAGCGAATCCGCAAATCAACGTATTATTTGACAGTAATTTTAATGTAATAGGCTGCAATCCTGCTGCATTATATTTCATGGACTTTAGGACAAGAGAAGAATTTATTTCCGGATTTTTTGAACGATTTACCAAAAGCCTGCCGGATATTCAGCCGGATGGCCGTGTTTCGATACCGGTATCTGAAAGGATGAAAAATGCCGTTAAAGACGGATACAACAGAGTTGAAACAGAAGTGAATATTAACGGTAAAATTAAAAACTTATTGGTTGAGTTTATAAGAATTCCTTATAAAAGCACTTTTGCATTAATTGCTTACGCCTATGATATGACAGAAATGCGTAACCGGGAAAAAGAATTAATGAAAGCCCGGGAAGTAATGGATGTATTGCGGCAGGAAGCCGAGGTTGCCAGTAAATCTAAAAGCAATTTCCTTTCCAACATGAGCCACGAAATGCGAACCCCGATGAATGCTATCATCGGCATGACTATCATAGGTAAAAAAACTGATGATATAATGCAGAAAAATCACGCATTGAACAAGATAGGGGATGCCTCTTCCCACTTGTTAGGTGTAATTAATGATGTTCTGGACATGGCAAAAATTGAAGCGAACAAACTTGAACTGTCTCCTGTTGAATATAATTTTGAAAGAATGCTGGAAAAAGTGCTGACGGTTATTAATTTCAGAATAGAAGAAAAACAACAGCGGTTAACTTTGAATATTGACAATGATATACCGCGGTTCCTGATTGGAGATGATCAGCGTTTGGCGCAGGTTATCACAAATCTGCTGTCTAATGCCGTTAAATTTACGCCTGAAGACGGTGTAATCGAACTTGAAGCGTCTTTAACAAATGAAGCTGATGGAATTTGCGAATTGCGGATTGCGGTAACTGACTCAGGGATCGGCGTATCCCCGGAAAAACATGAAAAGCTGTTCTCTGCATTTGAACAGGCAGACAGCGGAACCAGCCGGCAGTACGGCGGAACAGGTCTTGGTCTTGCCATATCCAAACATATCGTTGAATATATGGACGGAAAAATCTGGGTTGAATCGCAGCTTGGCAAAGGCGCGAAATTTATTTTTACCATTAAAGCGCAGCGCAGCGAAAAAAGTCCTGTTTCTATGCTGGCTCCCGGAGTTAACTGGAAAAATATCCGCATTATGGTAGTAGACGATGAAGAAGAAACACGCGAACAATTTTTAAAATTATTCGGACAATTTGATATGAACTGTGATGCGGCATCTGACGGTTTTGAAGCATGCAGAATTATAGAAGAACGCGGCGCTTATGACATATATTTTATTGACTGGCGTATGCCGGGTATGGACGGGATAGAACTGACCAGAAAAATCAAGGATACCATAACAAGCAAACCATCAGTAGTAATTATGATTACAGCAATGGATTGGGAACAAATAAAGAAAGAAGCACTGCAATCAGGTGTAAACAAATGCCTGTTAAAACCGCTTGTGTCGTCAATGATAGTTGACTGCATAAACGAAAGTTTGGGTATACCTGATGACAGAAGAGAAGATAATTCTGTCAAAGACGGTGAGTTTGGAGGCAAAAATCTGCTGGTAGCCGAAGATGTGGAAATTAACCGTGAAATCCTGATTGCTCTGCTGGAGGATACCGGGCTTTCCATAAACTGCGCAGAAAACGGCGAAGAAGCATTAAAAATGGTAAAAGCAGCCCCCGATAAATACGACATCGTTTTTATGGACGTTCAAATGCCTGTAATGAACGGGTATGAATCAACCCGCCGTATAAGAGAATTTGAAGAAAAGCAGCCTCAGTATTTGCGTAAGCGAATACCAATAATAGCGCTTACAGCCAATGTTTTTAAGAACGACATAGAAGAATGTCTTGCCGCAGGCATGGATGATCATCTTGGAAAACCGCTTGATATTGACAGGGTGATAGAGAAGCTAAGAGCATATCTAAGGTAGGATTTATGTATTTATTGCAGTTTTGGTGCGGCTAATGGTATATAATGTATGTATATACTTATGTAGAAATAGTGTTTTTTTTGTACAAAAAGCCGATATTACAGTAAGTATTAAGATAAGGAGAGGAGTGTGAAGAAAAGAATAATCCTGATTTGTCTCATTTTTTTGCTGAGCCAGGTTGTTTTTGCGCAGGAAAGCGCCCAAAATGTGATTTCTATCGGTATTGGTCCCGAATTTAACATGAATTCCAGGGAAAATTTTGCAGGCGGTTTTGTAGTAAGTATAGATTATAAGCTGCCTATTTCTGCGATTCAGCTTGCTGCGGGGCTGACTATGACAACCAGCTTCAATTTTAGTGATGCACTCTCTTTTGAAGTCACCGGCATGGTCCGCTGGTATTTTTTGAGGATTAAAAACCTCAATTTTTTTGCGCAGGCAGATGCGGGAATGCACCTTATAGTGGAAAACAATATTTCTGTTGTTTTAATTGAGGGAGGTTTACGCGCAGGGCTGCGTATGCCGATTGGAGATTTATTTTACATAGAACCCTACGGACGCTTTGGTTATCCCTACGCATGGGGTATGGGAGTTTTAGCAGGAGTGCGAATCAATATTCCATCAAAGAAAAATACTGTTAGTAATATTGACAGTATCCAGCAAGAGGAGGAATAATTATGAAAAAAATTCATTGGATATCCGGAATTGTATTAATCGCTTTTATTGCCGCGTGCAGCAATCCCTTTTGGCCTGATATTGGTTCTGACACAGCAGACCCGCAGATTCCGGTTATTACCATACACCCGGATTTTTCTCAACCTTTGGACGGCGCGATTTATTATTTTTTAAACGCACAAACCGTGTATGATCTTGAGGTAACGGCAGAGGTAGATGACGGCGGACACCTGGCTTATCAGTGGTACAGTTATCCCGCAGATGACCATGAAGATGTAACCGAAATTGACGGCGAAACAAATGCGGCATACAAACCGCCAGTGAATGTAATAAGCGAAACTTTTTACTATGTTGAAGTAACAAATACATTAAACGGAAAAACCACCGCTCCTGTTCAAAGCAGGCATGTAAAAGTTAAAGTTATTGATGAAGACGATATCGATCCTACATGGCTGTATATTGTAGATATTACCATAGATGCTCCGGTAAAAGGCGAAGAACCTGATATGTATCCGATTGTTATAGGAGAACCCAACATCCTCGTAGATAGCGTAGTGTGGAGTTCATCAAGCGGAATTATAGAAGATCTTTATTATACTTTTGCACCTGATTCTGTTTATACAGTAGAAATCACATTAGAAGCTATAAACGGCTACGTATTTGCTCCTGTTCATTATCTTACATTTCCTACAATTAATAATATTGTTATAGATACTGATGATCTTGAAGAAACGAATGATCAGAGCAAATTAACGATGGTGTTTACATTCGATGCTACTGATCCCGGTGATGTATCCATTACAGATTGGGAAATTACAGGTCCAACATTAAGAACATATACACATGGTGACAAACTTAATCTTGAAGGGCTTAGAATTACGATATCCTACGATGATGGTTCAACAGAAGATCTTGAATTAGACGACTTTGGATTAAATGTAATAACAAATCCAATCAATGAAGCAACTTTATCTCATACCGAGCATAATGGAAAACCTGTCAAGGTAACCTTTAATGGTGAAACAAAAGATACTTTAAATTTAACTGTTAATAGAGCACCAATAGCTGCCGCAGAAATCACTGTAACGGCGCCGGAAATAGGGGCGGCACCTAATCCATTAGCAACTGGAACCGGTAATTTTAGTATAGGTGATGCAATCTGGGATACTACAGATGCTACATTCTTTGCCAATAATTCATACACTGTTTCTGTAACACTGACAGCAAATGCAGACTATACATTTACCGGAGGTCTTTCAACAAGAACTATTAATGGTCATACTGCGACAATATCAGATAACGAAGGTGCAACTGTTAAACTTACCTATACATTCACAACAGGTGCTAAAACAGTAAGCAGTATAACAATTAAAAATCCGCCTGCAACTATGACCTACTACCATGGTCAGCCTCTCAGTTTGGCTGGGCTTGAAGTAACTCTTATTTACAATGACACCTCTACTAGTGATGTTGCTTTTGCAGCATTTGGGGCTAATAACATTACAACAATCCCTGCAAATAGCGATGCATTGTCCCGTTCTCAAAACGGCTCTGTTATTGAGGTAAAATTTACCGGGGCAAATCCTGCTTCGGTAAATACAGGCGCTCTAACAGTTAATCAGGCAATGCCGACTCTAACATTCCCAACCGCAAGCGATATTACTTACGGAGCTGCTCTATCAACATCGAGCCTTACCGGCGGCAGCGGCACTGGCGGCGGTTCATTTGGTTGGGTTAACGGCTCCACTATCCCGATTGTAGAGAACATCGGTTATCTTGTTGCGTTTACACCAAATGATACGTCCAACTATAGTTACAACCTTGTTGACGGCTGGAACAGCACTACGTTAAAAGTTGAACGGACAGTAGATATTGAAGTTAATCCGGCAATTCCGACGGTAACATTCCCAACCGCAAGTCCAATTACTTACGGAGCACATCTGTCTGAATCGACTCTTATTGGCGGCAGCGGAAGCGGCGGCGGTGGATTTGTGTGGGTTAACGGACCCACCACTACTCCGATAGTTGCAAACAGCGGTTATAGTGTTGAGTTCACCCCGCTTGATTTAGTCAATTATAATTACAACAGTGCTGACGTTGAAGGCTGGAGCGACGGAAAGGTTGTTCGCACAGTTGCAATTACAGTAAATCCTGCGTCTATTACAAGTGTGAGTGCTGGTGTAACTCCGCCTGCTAATGGCGAAGCACCAAATACAAATACAGCGGCAATTGTACCTGGCGGAGCACATTATACGGCAGGCACAGTTTCCTGGGACACTACTGACCCCGTTTTCCTGGGGGGGAAAGATTATACTGCTACGGTTACTTTAACTGCGGCAACCAACTATATTTTTGGGGTTATTACATCTGCATCTATTAACGATGAACCTGCTGATAATTTTACAGTAATAAATGACGGTTTAAATGTTGTTCTATCGCATAAATTTACAACACCTACCAGGACAGTAGTAAGCATAAGAGTTATTGGTGAACCATCGGTTTTTACATATACTCATGGAGATACAATTAACCTGACCAATATTAGGATAGAAGCTATATATGATGATATAACGGAAGAATATCCAGTAGGAGGATCTGTTACTACAGTCCCGTCCAGTGGTTCTGTATTATCTCATATATCTCACAATGGTAACCCTATTGTGGTAACTTATGGCGGAAAGACAGCCAATACCAGAAATTTGATTGTCAATAAAAAAACACTTACTATTACCGGAGCACAGCATACCAAGCCATATGATGGTAATGCAAATGCAACTGGTGTCAGCAACGTAGTGTTTAGCGGCATTATTGGCACTGAAGATGTATCTGCCGGTTCTGTTTCCGCTGTTTACACAAGCGAAAATGCGGGAACCACAACTATTAACATTTCTGCCCCACTTCCTCTTATAGGTACTCACTCTGGAAATTACGAAGTTACACTACCTGCCAATAACGTACCTGTAACAGGCGGCGGTATTACAAAAATCAATCCTGTAATAACCTGGCCTACTGAAGCTACAGCGACATACGGACAGTTATTATCTAATGTAGTCCACAATGCTGCAAATACCACCCTTGGTTCATTTTCATGGACTGCAGCCGGCAATCCCTCTGTTGGCATTGTAGGCTCACATACATTTGAAATGAGATTTACGCCAACCGATGCTGTAAATTACAATACTCTAACACATAATGTTACTGTTATTGTAAGCAAAGCCAATCCGGTTATAGTATCATGGCCTAGTGGTTTGACAGCGACTTACGGCCAAACTTTGGCAACGATATCACTTTCATCAGGAAATAATACCACACCTGGTTCATTTAGATGGACAGAAGCGGGGACGACTCCTGTCGGCAACGTAGGTTCTCAAACTCATGAAGTGACATTTACCCCAAATGATACTGCTAATTTCAATAATGCGACACATGATGTTACTATTACTGTATCAATAGCAAATCCAGTTATAGTATCTTGGCCTTCCGGTATGACAGCGACTTACGGACAAAATTTGTCTCAGGTTACTCTTATCGGTTTCAATAATACCACACCTGGTACATTTGCATGGGTAAGTCCTGGTTCGACTTCTGTCGGCGACGTAGGTAATCGTCAACATAGCGTGAGATTTACTCCAAATGATCAGACTAATTTCAATATTGTAACACAGAATGTTTACATTAATGTAACCAGAGCAGCCGGTGGTGGAGTCAACGGATTAAATCTTTCAGCAACAGACAACACAATAACGATAAGCGCGACATCCATAACAGGTATTACCGATCAAACTATTATTGAATATGTTCTTAGTGAATCAAGTACTGAACCTACGGAAGGCTGGCATGTACTTGGTACTTCTCCCTCCTTTAGCCATACAGTTGAAACTCTGAAATCTGGAACAGAGTATCATGTCTTTGCACGTGTAAGACAAAGCGATAATTATTTTGCAGGTGCAATCAGCAGTGCATCGATTATGACACAGACTTCTTTAACAAGTATCACTATTACATTTACTCCAAATGAGGATGTAAAGTTAGCAGTAGCTCCGGGTGATATTGTTATTTCAAGAGGCGGCAATACACAAAGAACACTTACATTAGAGGGGGCCACCTATACCAGT